>NZ_JAMWXW010000025.1:0-119325 GCF_031570135.1 Paraburkholderia sp. USG1
AGAAACCGATCTGCACATTCCATCAGGGACAGAGGCAAGTCCTCACAAGTCCGGATGTATGGCTGCAATCCTTCATCTGCTAACGATCACCGAATGACGGCTGTGCAAACTGGGGGCGTCCATGTATAGCAGACCGGGCCAAAAACATACCGGCGAGCCTTTCGGCTCCCCACCACGGCCCGCCCATTGAAATTAGACGTGCAGAGGCAGACGCACGCCCGCCTGGGCGGGTGTGCGGTTTTTGGCACTGGCTGCTAAACCAGACCACCGGTTGGTGCCGGTGGTTCGGAAATTATAAATCAGCGCCCACACGCTTTGGCCGTCCCAATATAGCCTCACCACCGCTCTGGCCGTTCAGCCTAAGACAACACGTCGCACATCAGCACCAACAATAAAAAAGGCAGTCTGCCGAATCCGGCAAACCGCCTTTCTACGAATCCAAACCTGCAACCCAACCAACGCAGCAACCGCTCGCGCATGCGTGAGTCAAAACGGCTTGATCACCACCAACGCCACCGCCGCCAACATCCCCAGCACCGGCAACTCATTAAACATCCGATACCACTTGTCCGACCGGCGATTCTCACCGCGCTCAAAAGTCCGCAACAACACACCGCAATACGCGTGATAACCGATCAGCAGCACCACCACACCAACCTTCGCGTGAATCCACCCCTGCCCGCTGCCGATGCCAATCACCAACCACAGCCACAGCCCACACGCGAGCGCCGGCACCGCGATAAACGTCATGAAGCGAAACAGCTTGCGCGCCATCGTCAACAGACGCGCCGTGGCCGCGGGTTCCGTTTCCATCGCCAGATTGACGAAGATGCGCGGCAGATAGAACAGGCCGGCGAACCACGAAGCAACCAGAACGATATGAAACGTTTTGACCCAAAGCATCGACGATCCTTGTACAGCGTATTGGCGTAAAGAGAAGCGCGCGTATCAGCGCGCCTCAGGCGAAGAACGAGCCCGCGAAGGCGCCCTTATTGACGGCCTTCGCCGTGCCCGAGCACGACGTACTTCATCGACGTCAACCCGTCGAGTCCCACCGGACCGCGCGCATGCAGCTTGTCGTTCGAAATGCCGATCTCCGCGCCCAGACCGAATTCGAAACCATCGGCAAACCGTGTCGACGCATTGACCATCACGCTCGCCGAGTCCACTTCGCGCAGGAAGCGCATCGCGCGATCGTGGTCTTCGGTGACGATCGCGTCGGTGTGCTGCGAGCTGTACTTGTTGATGTGCTCGATCGCCGCATCGAGATCGTCCACCACCTTGATCGCCAGCACCGGCGCGAGATATTCGGTGCGCCAGTCTTCTTCGGTCGCATCGACGAGCGGACCCACGCCCGCATCCGCCAGCACCGCGCGCGACGCGGCGTCCACCCGCAGTTCGACTTCCTTGGCGCGATACAGCTTGCCCAACGGCGGCAGCACCTGGGCCGCCACACCGCGCGCGACCAGCAGCGTTTCCATCGTATTGCAGGTGCCGTAGCGGTGCGTCTTGGCGTTGTCGCAGACGGTCAGCGCTTTGGTCAGGTCCGCGCGATCGTCGACGTACACGTGGCAGATGCCGTCGAGATGCTTGATCATCGGCACGCGCGCTTCGTTCATCAGGCGCTCGATCAGGCTCTTGCCGCCGCGCGGCACGATCACGTCGACGTATTCGGTCATGGTGATCAGCTTGCCGACCGCCGCGCGATCCGAGGTGGCCACCACTTGCACGGCGTCCTGCGGCAATCCGGCGGCTTCCAGACCTTCGCCGATCAGCTTCGCCAGCGCCGTATTGCATTCGAGCGCTTCGGAACCGCCGCGCAGAATGGTCGCGTTGCCCGACTTGAGGCAAAGCGCCGCGGCGTCGATCGTCACGTTCGGACGCGATTCGTAGATGATGCCGATCACGCCGAGCGGCACGCGCATCTGACCGACCTGAATGCCGCTCGGCCGGTACTTCAGATTGCTGATCTCGCCGATCGGATCGGCCAGCGCGGCGACTTGCCGCAAGCCTTCCACCATCGTCTTCAGCGCTTTGTCCGACAGCGTCAAACGGTCGATGAACGCGGCATCGTGGCCTTTCTCGCGAGCCTTGGCGACGTCGCGCGCATTCGCTTCTTTCAGCGCGGCCGCGTCACGCTCGATCGCCTCGGCGACGGCTGCGAGCGCGGCGTTCTTCGCCGCCGTCGACGCCCGCGCCATGGCCCGCGATGCTTGGCGGGCGCGACGGCCGAGGTCGGTCATGTACTGGTCGATATCCATGGAAATTCTCGTGGTGCCGCGCCCATTGAGGTGCGGCGGACGGACAGAATGAGCGAATGATTCAACGATTGTAAGTCGGGCGAAGGCGCTTTGCTTGCCGCCGGGCGGGTTGCGCTTCACGCCGGCGCACGGTGAAGGTAGCGGGCTTGCCGGTTCACTCGCGACTCAGGAGCGCATTGCGAAGCGACTCAAGAGCGCCTTAAGACCAACCCACAAGCGCCCTCAAGAGCTGCCGGCTGGCCTGGCGTTGCCGTTCAGGCCGGCCTTCGTGCCGGTGCAGCAGTCCCGGGCCGAGGTCGTGGCGGTGGCACGGGCGACGTTTTCGGCGCCGCCACCGTCATGGCCAATTCGAACAGGCCATCCCACGGATCAGGCGGCGGATCGTTGCGATGATTACCCGGCGTGCCGCCCGACAAACCCTTCACCTGCCGATCGAGCCGCGCCGCCAGCGCAAGCGCCTTTTCCAGCGTGCCTTCGCTGACACGCGACAACGCCGGGCCGATCAACCGTTCGCGCGGCCCCCAAACACGATTCTCGCGCACCAGCATCGCGAGCGGCTTGCCGGCCGCGACGCCGCGTTTGATCCGCAGCAGCGTGCGGACTTCTTCCACCACCGCCCACAGCACCAGCACCGCGGCCTCGCCTTCTCCGCGCAAGCCGTCGAGCATGCGCGACAGACGGCCGACGTCGCCGGCCAGCATCGCTTCGTTCAACTTGAAAACGTCATAACGGGCGACGTTGAGCACGGCGTCCTGAACGTGCTCGAAGCTCAGCGACCCGGCCGGATACAGCAGCCCCAGCTTCTGGATTTCCTGATGCGCGGCGAGCAGATTGCCCTCCACACGCTCGGCGATGAAAGCCAGCGCGCGCCGCCCTTCTTCACCGGCGGCCACGCGTTGACCCTGCGCCGCGAGCCGCTGGCCAACCCAATTGGGCAACTGCGCACGCTCGACCGGATCGATCTTCAACGCGACGCCCGCGTCGGACAACGACGTGAACCACGCCGACTTCTGCGTGGCCGCGTCGAGCCGCGGCAGCGTGATCATGGTGAGCACATCTTCATTCACGGCAGCGGCCAGCGCTTTCAGCGCGTCCGCGCCTTCCTTGCCGGGCTTGCCCGACGGAATGCGCAATTCGACCAGTTGACGGTCGCCGAACAGTGACATCGACTGGCTCGCGCCCAGCAGCGAACTCCAGTCGAAGCCGCGCTCCACCGTGAACACCGAGCGATCGGTGAAGCCGGCCGCGCGCGCGGTGGCGCGGATGCGGTCGCACGCTTCCTGCGCGAGCAGGTGCTCGTCGCCGTACACGACGTACAGTCCGGCGAGTCCCTTGGCGAGATGCGCTTCGAGCGCGTCAAGTCGCAGTTGCATGGCTACCGATCGGCAAGGTTGAACAGGTGCGGCACATTGAACGAAGCACGACGCTCACAGCGGCGGCGGCGGCAACGGCGCGCGCGGCACGACTCCCGGCACTTCCTGGCCCGGCGCCGGATGCATAGAACGCACGACCGACAGGCGGCGTGAGAGCTGGTCGATCGCGTCGTTTTCCATATCGGCGAAGAGAATGTCGCTCTCGGCGGCTTTCGCTTGCGAAAACTGATCGCTATAGGTCATCGCGCGGTTCAGCGCGATCACGCTCGACGGAATCAGCAGCGTGCCGTCTTTGGCGGTCAGCGAATAGGTCATCGAGAGATTCAATCCATACTCTTCGACCGCACCCAGCGAATTCAGCGTCAGCGTGTTGATGCCACGGCCTTCGGTGATCTGCAACGTGGCGTCGGCATTCGCGACCGAAGTGACCACGACCGTGTCGCTGCCGCCTTGCACGATACGCGTCAAGCGCGCGGCCGCCGCCGGCGAACCGCCGGCGATGAAGAGGCGTTTGAATGCGTAGTCCTGCTGACCGCGCAACTGGAAGCCGCAGGCGGACAACATCAGCACGCTGCAAGCCAGCGTCAAAAACGATCTGCGAGTCACATTGGCTCCTGGTTCGCAGTAGATTCCGCAGCGGGCAAGAGCGCCGCCGCACGCGACGGCGTCCTGCCTGCTGTCATTTCTTCGTCGGTCCTCACACCACCACGTTCACGAGGCGCCCCGGCACCACGATGATCTTCTTGGGCGCCTTGCCTTCGCTGAACTTCGCGACCATCTCGTGAGCGGCCGCGAGCTGTTCGATCGCTTCACGCGAGGCGTCTTTCGCCACCGTGATCGCGCCGCGCACCTTGCCGTTCACCTGCAGCACGAGTTCGATCTCGGACTGCTCCAGCGCCTTCTCGTCGACCTTCGGCCACGGCGCGTCGAGCAGCGAGCCGAGCTCGTCGGCGTAACCGAGTTCCCGCCACAACTGGAACGTGAGGTGCGGCACGACCGGATACAATACGCGCAGCATCACGCTGCAGGTTTCGCGCAGCACGGCCGGGCGGGCGCCCTTCGCGCTGTCGAGCGCGTTGAGCATCTTCATCGCCGCCGACACCACCGTGTTGTATTGCAGACGCTGATAGTCGAAGTCGGCCTGCTTCAGCACGGTGTAGATTTCGCGGCGCAAGACTTTCTCGACGTCGCTCAGTTGCGCGGCGTCGAACCTGCCGCCCTGGCGCAATGCGGCTTCGTTGGTCTGGCTGAAGCTCCACACGCGGCGCAGGAAGCGGCTCGCGCCTTCCACGCCCGAGCCGGACCATTCGAGCGACTGCTCCGGCGGTGCGGCGAACATCACGAACAGACGCGCGGTGTCCGCGCCGTGCTGATCGATCAGCAGTTGCGGATCGACGCCGTTGTTCTTCGACTTCGACATCTTCTCGACACCGCCGAGCACCACCGGCTGGCCGTCCTCGTTGAGGATCGCGCCGACCGGGCGGCCCTTGTCGTCGAACGAAACGGTTACGTCGGCCGGGTTGTACCAGGTCTTCTTGCCCGCTTCGTTTTCACGATAGTAGGTTTCGTTGAGCACCATGCCCTGCGTCAGCAGATTTTTGGCCGGCTCGCCGAACTTGATCAGCCCGAGGTCGCGCATCACCTTCGCCCAGAAGCGCGAGTACAACAGGTGAAGAATCGCGTGCTCGATGCCGCCGATGTACTGATCCATCGGCGCCCAGTAGTCGGTGCGCTCGTCGACCATGGTCTTCGCACCCGGCGACGCATAGCGGTAGAAGTACCACGACGAATCGACGAAGGTGTCCATCGTGTCGGTTTCGCGTTTGGCCGCGCCGCCGCAGGTCGGGCAGGTGCAGTTCACGAACGCTTCAGACTTGGCGAGCGGATTGCCCGTGCCGTCCGGCACGAGGTCTTCCGGCAGCACCACCGGCAGATCTTTTTCCGGCACCGGCACGTCGCCGCACTTCGGGCAATGGATGATCGGAATCGGCGTGCCCCAGTAGCGCTGGCGCGACACGCCCCAGTCACGCAGACGCCACGTGATCTGCTTGTCGCCGAGGCCCAGTTCCTTCAGGTCGGCGGCGATCTGGTCCACTGCCTGTTCGTAGTTGAGGCCGTCGTACTTGCCGCTGTTGATCAGCGTGCCGGTCTTCTCGCCGTACCATTCCTGCCAGGCTTCGGTCGAAAATTCCTTGCCTTCGACCGCGACCACCTGCTTGACCGGCAGACCATATTTCTTCACGAACGCGAAGTCGCGCTCGTCGTGAGCCGGCACGCCCATCACCGCGCCTTCGCCGTAGCTCATCAGCACGTAGTTGCCGATCCACACTTCGACCTGTTCCTGCGTCAGCGGATGCGTGACGTAGAAGCCGGTGGCCATGCCCTTCTTTTCCATGGTCGCGACGTCGGCCTCAGCCACGCCGCCGCGCTTGCATTCCTCAATGAAGGCCTGCAGTTCCGGCTTGTCTTTCGCGAGACGCGTGGCGAGCGGATGCTCGGCGGCGATCGCGCAGAAGGTGACGCCCATGATCGTGTCGGCGCGCGTAGTGAACACGCGCAGCAGCTTCTGTTCACCGTCGATTTCGTACGGGAAGCCGAAGTTCACGCCGAAGCTCTTGCCGATCCAGTTCTGCTGCATGATCTTGACGCGCTCGGGCCAGCCGAGGCCTTCGAGGTCGTTCAGCAGTTCGTCCGCGTACTGCGTGATGCGCATGTAGTACATCGGGATTTCGCGCTTTTCGACGAGCGCACCCGAACGCCAGCCGCGGCCGTCGATCACCTGCTCGTTGGCGAGCACGGTCTGATCGACCGGATCCCAGTTGACGGTGCCGGTTTTCTTGTACGCGATGCCCTTTTCCAGCATCTTCAGGAACAGCCACTGGTTCCACTTGTAGTAGTCCGGGCTGCAGGTCGCGACTTCGCGCGACCAGTCGATCGCGAGGCCCATCGACTGCATCTGCTTCTTCATGTAAGCGATGTTGTCGTAGGTCCACTTGGCCGGCGGCACGTTGTTGGCCATCGCCGCATTTTCCGCCGGCATGCCGAACGCGTCCCAACCCATCGGCATCAGCACGTTGTAGCCGTTCATCCGCAGATAGCGGTACATCACGTCGTTGATCGTGTAATTGCGCACGTGACCCATGTGCAACTTGCCCGACGGGTACGGCAGCATCGAGACGCAATAGAACTTGGGCTTGTCGGTGACTTCCGTCGTCTTGTACGCGTCGATGGCGCGCCATTGCCCTTGCGCGGCGGATTCGACGTCGGAGGGAACGTATTTTTCGTGCATGGTGTGATGGGATCGCTGGGTTCGGTGCTTTCGCACCGGGCCTGGTGCTCTGCTGGATGAAATGGCGTCGATTCCCCTTCTGCGGGGGAAAGGGCTGATTATACCGTCCGCGGACGGGTACGCCGCGCGCGTAGTACGCGTAACGACCGGTCGGCCTGGGGCGCAGCATGGCGGGCTCGGCAGGTCTCAGCGCCCCGCACTGCGATGGGGGCTCGCGCGCAATCCAGGAACTGCGGCGGCATGATGAGCGGCCGTCCCGCCAGACACAGCACGCCTAGGGCCTGGCAGCGGGCGGCGGCGGGTCGGTCACGAAGCCGATCCGCTCCAGGCCCGCCTGCTGCGCCGCGCCCATGACCTGCGCGATCACTTCGTAGCGCGTGGAGCGCTCGGCGCTCAGATGGATCTCCGGCTGGTCGCTCTGCTTTCCCGCTTGTGCGAAGCGCGTGCGCATCTGCTCAAGCGTGATGACAGTGCCGTTCCAGTAGAGTTTGCCGGCGGCGTCGATGGAAAGGGAAATGGTTTGCGGCGTCTGGCGCGCGGGCGCGGCGGCGACTTTCGGCAAATCGAGCCGGATCGCATGCGTGAATAAAGGCGCGGTAATGATAAAAATCACCAGCAGCACCAGCATCACGTCGATCAACGGCGTCATGTTGATCTCGGCCATCGGCGCGGCCGCCTGCTTTTTGTCGAGTCCGCCGAATGCCATGTCGCCTCCTTCTGCCTGAGCGGCGCGCCTAGTGCGTCGAGATCTGCGGGGCGCGCGCGGGTGCCTGCGCCTGTTCCGCCGGCGCGCAGACGTAGGCGTGCAGATCGTGCGCGAAGCCGTCGAGCTCCTCCGACAACTGCCGCACCAGCCGGCCGAGCACGTTGTACGCCAGCACCGCCGGAATCGCCACCACGAGGCCGAAAGCGGTCATGATGAGCGCCTCGCCAACCGGCCCGGCGACGTTTTCGATCTGCGCCTGACCGCTCGCCGCAATGCTGCCGAGCGCGTGATAGATGCCCCACACGGTGCCGAGCAAGCCGACGAACGGTGCCGTGCTGCCCACCGAGGCCAGCAAAACCTGGCCGAATTCGAGCCGCCGCTGCGACGCACTGAGCGCCTGGCGCAACGCCCGCAGCACCCGCTCGCCACGTTCGACGCGGGCCAACAGCGCACCCGGAATGTCCACTTCAGCCGCATGAAGCGCCGCTTCCGCAAGTGGCGTGAAAACCCGCTCGCGGTCCGTGCGCCTTAACGCCGCGACGCCTTCGGACAGCGTGGGCGCCTGCCAGAACTGGGCAATCGCGCGCGTGGCCTGACGTTTGGCGCGAGTGAGTATCCAGCTTTTGACGATCAGAAAGCACCAGCTAGCAATCGACATGGCCAGCAGCACGTAAGCGACGCCATGCGTGATCGCGTCGCTGGTTTGCAGGTAATGGATGATGCCGCTGCTGCCTGCCATCTGACCTCGCCGTGGAGTAGTGATTGCACGAGCGCGCCGGGAAACGCAATGCGCCCCGACATCCGCTCAGAATACGTTCAACTCAGCGTTCAACGCAGGCCAAGTACGTCCTGCATGTCGAAAAAGCCGGTTGCGTGGCCTTCGAGGAAACGTACAGCACGAAGCGCGCCTTGCGCATACGACAGACGGCTCGCCGACTTGTGCGTGATCTCGATGCGCTCGCCGATGCCCGCAAACAGCACCGTATGGTCGCCGACGATATCGCCGCCGCGAATCGCCGAAAAACCGATGGTGGACGGATCGCGCTCGCCGGTCACGCCTTCGCGGCTGTAGACCGCGCAGTCGTCGAGATTGCGACCGAGCGCGTGGGCGATCACTTCGCCCATCGTCAATGCCGTGCCGGACGGCGCATCGACCTTGTGACGATGATGCGCCTCGATGATTTCGATGTCGTAGCCGGTCGCGAAATGCTTCGCGGCGTATTCGAGCAGCTTCAGCGTGACGTTCACGCCGACGCTCATGTTCGACGCGAACATGATGGCGATTCTGTCCGCCGCGGCGCGCAGTTGCGCCTTCTGCTCGTTGTCGAAGCCGGTCGTGCCGATCACCATTTTCACCTTGTGACGCTGCGCCGCTTCCAGATGCACCAGCGTGCCTTCGGGGCGCGTGAAGTCGATCAGGTAGTCGGATTCGGCGAATACGCGCTCGATGTCGTCGGTCAGCACGACGCCCGTCTGTTTGCCGAGAAATGCGCCCGCGTCCTGACCGAGCTGCGGGGAGCCCACGCGGTCGAGTGCGCCGGACAGCGTAGCGTCGGCATCGTTGAGGACAGTTTCGATGAGCATGCGGCCCATACGGCCCGATGCGCCAGCAATGGCAATTTTCATGGCTACGAGGGTTCGAAAAGGCAAAACCCGGCAAAGGCGGGCGAAAGCGGCGGCGGGCAGCACCCGTGCGCCGCGCATGACTGAAACAGGCAGAGAGCCGCACGGACGCCGCACACCGCGTTGCCCGTGCGCGGCGCCCGTCTTAAGCGTGAGCCTTAAGACAGGGACAGCGCGATTAGCCGCCCGTTCCCGAAGCCGGCGAAGAGGTCAACGGCGTGTTGTACGTCGGGCCGCCGTTGCTGCTCTGCGGGCCCGTCGGGCCTACCGGATTGCTGTTGTCCGTACCCGGATTCTGCGGCGGCGGCGGACGATGGAACTGGAACTGCGGCTGCCCATTGCCCGTGGGGCTTTGCTGCGGGATGCCGCCGCCGTTGGCGGTCGGCGCGCTCGGCACGGACGGACGCGCGGGCGACAACTGCACCGCATTGGTCGCACGATTGGCGGCTTGCGCGGCTTCCGCGTTGGCGTCCGTGGACGGCACCGCCGCTGCGGCTGCGCCGGCGACGGACGGCGAACGCGTGGTGTCCAGCGTGACCGGCGCCGCAGCGGAGGCGGCCTCGCTCGCACCGCTGGCACTGGTCGCCACGGCGGCCGCGGCCTTCTTCTTGCCCAGCTTGTCGCCGTCGATTTCAGCCAGCAACTCGAGGTTGGACGGCAGATCTTCGCCACCCGACCAGCTGGCGACGCGGTCGCCTGCGAAGAGAATCACGAAGTCGCGCTGCTGCACGACGTTAGTCGAGCCGCGCTTGAAATAGAACACGTAGTCCCAGCGGTCCGCGTGGAACATGTCGGCCAGCAGCGGCGTGCCGAGCAATTGCTTGACCTGCGCGCGGGTCAGGCCGACCTGCATCTGCGCCGCCGCTTCTTTCGAAACGAAATTACCCTGCACTACCGTGATCCGGTACGGCGTGATGCTTTGGGCAATGCGCTGTGTCAGGCTGTCGTAAGTGGAACATCCGGCAAGAACCGCGACAGTCGCAACAGCGATCAAGGTACCCCGCATGCGGCTCCCCCGGTAGATCAATTGAGATTTTGAAATCATTTCACTCACCGTGCGGGCCCGCTGACGAGCCGCGCGAGTTTCATTCCATCGAAGATGACCAGAACGCCAAAAACACATTACTATGAGAGCCCAGCATTGTACTCTAGGGATCCCTTGTCATGACCAATCCAACCGATCTCAAGAATATCGGGCTCAAGGCGACCCTTCCGCGCCTCAAAATCCTTGAGATTTTTCAGCACAGCCCGGTGCGCCACCTGACGGCCGAAGACGTCTACCGCAACCTGCTGCACGAAGAACTCGATATCGGGCTTGCAACCGTGTATCGCGTGCTGACGCAATTCGAGCAGGCCGGCCTGCTCTCGCGCAGCAATTTCGAGTCGGGTAAGGCGGTGTTCGAACTGAATGAGGGGTCGCACCACGACCACCTCGTGTGTCTCGATTGCGGGCTCGTCGAAGAATTTTTCGACTCCGAAATCGAGGCCCGTCAGCAGTCCATCGCGAAGGAACGCGGCTTCAAGCTGCAGGAGCACGCGTTGGCTTTGTACGGCGCCTGCACCAAGGAAAACTGCCCGCATCGCAAGCACTGACGCGATATCGGCCGCGCTGGGGTGCGCGGTCCGGTGGGCAAAAAAAGACCCGGCCGATGCGAATCGGCCGGGCTTTTTGTTTGCGGCAGCGCTCGTGCGCGGGCGCTTATGCCGCTATTCCACCAGTTCGGCGTTCGCTTCGAACGTCAACCGCCACGGCTGCGCCAATGACAATTCGTCGCAATTGGGCTGCTCGCCGCCACGATCCACCACCACGAAATCGCTCACCTGATCGAGTGCGAGCAACGGGTGATGCCAGACGCCTTTCGCATAATTCACGCCCTGCCATGCATCGGTCCAGAAAGCGCGCATCCGCGCCGGGTCGAATTCGCCGGCCGGTGCGACCACCACCAGATAGCGAGCCGCCTTCAAGGGAATGAAAGCCTGGCTACCGAGCGGGTGCCGCTCCATCATCGTGATTTCGACAGGCAGCGTGCGCGGCTGCGCGCGAAACAGGTTGATCAACGGCCGGCCGCCGTTTTCCATCACGTCGACGCAAGCGAGGTCGTGATAGCGCTCGGTCGTCCCGCCGTTGATGGCGAAATGACGCGCACCGTCCAGCTCGATAACGTCGCCGAACGGTGCGAAGGCCGCGCGCGTGAGCCGTTCCATCTGCAATGTCTTCATCGACGCCGCTCCGTTATGCGATTTCGCCCCACAGGCGCAGGCGCGACACCCCGCCGTCCGGAAGGATATTGAAACGCACATGCGTGACCGGGCCCAGCGACGCGAGATCGTCCGCGAAGGTGTGGACGTGGTCCATCTGCAGTTTCTGTTCGCCGAGCAGCACCGGCCAGAACATGGCTTGCGTGACGAGCGAGTCGTCCGTGCCGCCCGTCACCGACGCGGCTTGCAGCGAACAGCGGTCCGGGAAGTTGCCCTTGAAGTGCGCCGTATCTACTTCGATTTTGCGGATCACGCCCGGCCGCGCCAGCGCGACGATCGCCCAATCGTTGCCCGGCTCGCGGCGGCGGCGAGTTTCCCAGCCGTCGCCCATGTTGACGCCGCGGCCCGGCATCAGCATCTGCGAGGCCGGCCCGAAATGCTGGTTGTTCGCCGCGACCAGATAGGCGCCGTTCTCGATGGCGGCCAGATCCAGCAGCGTCCCGCGCTCCACGCGCTCCCAATCGCGCTTCGGCTGACCGTACACGCGCAGGCGCGCGAGGCCGCCGTCCGGGTACAGATTCACGCGCAGATGGGTAAACGCGCGCGTGTCGTTCACATCGACATAGTGGTGCTGGTTGCCCTGCAGCGTGGTCGCCGGCACGAGGGTTTGCCAGTCGGCGTTGTCGGGCGGCACATCACCTTCCACGTAGCAGGCGTCGATCGATGCGGCCGGCGGAAAGTTGCCGGTGAAGTGGCTCGTATCCAGATCCACGCCGTGCACGACGCCCGGGCGCGCGAGGCGGATCACACAGTAATCGTGACCGGTGGTTCGCTTGCGGCGGGTTTCCCAGCCGTCCATCCACTTGCCGTGGTCGTCGTACTTACCGGGAATGAACACCGCCGGTTGCGGCTCGAGCATGCGTTCTTTCGGCGCGAAGAATTCGTCGCTGGCAAAGAGCGCCTTCGCGCCCAAACGCGGGTCGGCGAGGTTCATATAGCGGCGGGTGAAAGCGGGAGCGTTGGGGTCGAGGATCGGATTAGCCATAGTCTCTAGTCTCGGTCAGGCGGCGAAAAAGTGAAGGAGAGCCGGGTTATGCTGCCTCTGCCGGCGCAGAAAGCGCGCTGCGTTGGCGCGCGGAGTCAGATACGGTTTCTCAGGTTCAGACGGCCGGAGCGTGTTCGCCCGCGGCGGGTTCGGCGTCTTCACCGGCCGGCACGTAGCGCAACGCCTCGTCGCGGTTCAATACGCGATGCGCGCGCGCCCGGTCGATATCGTTTTCCCACACGGCGACCACCACCGTCGCCACGCAGTTGCCGATCAGGTTGGTGAGCGCGCGCGCAATGCCGACGAACCAGTCGACCGGCAGGATCAGCACGAGGCCGAGCACGGGAATCGCCGGAATCGCGGACAACGTCGCGGCCAGAATCACGATGGCCGAGCCGGGAATGCCGTGCGCGCCCTTCGACGTCACCAGCGAAACCAGCACCACCACGATCAGGTCATGCACGGACAGCGGCGTATTGGTGGCCTGCGCGATGAAAATCACTGCGAGCGTGAGATAGATGGAGAAGCCGTCGAGATTGAACGAGTAGCCGGTCGGAATGACGAGCCCGACGGTCGAATCCTTGACGCCCATCCATTCGAGCTTGCGCATGATCTGCGGCAGCACGGCATCGGACGAAGCGGTGCCGAGCACGATCGACAGTTCTTCGCGCAGATAGCGGATCAGCTTGAAGATGCTGAAGCCGGCGAGCCGCATGACCACGCCCAGCACCACGGCCACGAACACGAAGCAACTCACGTAGAACACGAGCACCAGCATGCCGAGTTGCTTGAGCGACTCGACGCCGTACGTGCCAGTGGTGAAGGCGATCGCCCCGAGCACGCCGAGCGGCGCGAGCTTGATGATGAAACCCATCACGCGGAAAAACACCTGCGACAGTTCGTCGATCAGGCTGCTCACGCGCTGCGCCTTATTGCCGAGCAGCGACAGCGCCGAGCCGAACAGCACCGAAAACACGAGAATCTGCAGGATGTCGCCGGTAGCGAACGCGTTGATCGCCGTATCGGGGATGATCTTCAGCAGGAAGCCGGCCGTGTCCTTCAGGCTCTTCGCGTTTTCGGTGTAAGTCGAGAGCGACGAAGGATCCAGCGAGCGCAGATCGATGTTCATGCCGACGCCGGGGCGCGTGACGTACGCCAGGATTGCGCCGATCACGAGCGCGATCGTCGTCATCACCTCGAAGTAGATCACGGCCTTCAGGCCGACGCGCCCCACCTTGCGCAAGTCGCCGGCATGCGCCATGCCGCTCACCACGACGCAGAACACGATTGGACCGATCACCATCTTGATCAGCTTGAGAAAACCGTCGCCGAGCGGGCGCAGCGATTGGGCGAAATGCGGGTACACAGCGCCGATCACGATACCCGCCACCAGCGCTATGACGACCCGGCCAAACAGCGAATTGAAAAATTTCAACACGGCTTCCTCCTGGTTGCGATTCCCACCTGTTCAGACTGGTCCGACCAGTGCTGTTATGTCGAATAGTAGGAAGCCGATATACTGGCGTCAAGGGTTCATGGAACAGTGTTTACCCGCTGTTTTTACAGCGCTTTCAGACCGGATGCGCGGCGATGAACGGTAAGCCGCACGAGCGTTCGGACCGCGTATTACAATGCTGGTCAGACCGCACTTTAAAGTGAGCCCATCATGAAAAACGTCCCGCATACCGTTACCGATGCCGCGATCGCGACCATCCGCGAACGGATCGAAGCGGGCGTTTATCCCGTGGGCAGTCTGCTGCCGGCGCAGCGCCAGCTTTCCGAGGAACTCGCGATCAGCCGCGCTTCGTTGCGCGAAGCGCTGTCCACGCTCGAAGCGCTCGGCCTGCTGGTGATCCGACCGGGCAAGGGCGTCTATGTGGAAAGCGCGCAGGCATCGGCCGCGCAATCGTGGCGCTTCTCGGAGCAGTCGTCGCTGCCGGATACCTATCAGATGCGCTTCGCGCTGGAAGGCTTTATCGCGCGCATGGCGGCGCTTGCGGTCAGCGATTCCGACCTCGCCTGGTTCGAAGAAAACATCACGGCCATGCAATCGGCGCTCGCGTGCGACGAACTCGACGAAGCCGCGCGCCTCGACTACGACTTCCACATGCGGATCGTCAGCATTGCCGGCAACGCGGCGATCGAGTCGATTCTGAGCAGCAGCGCGGAGATCATGAAGGAAAGCCAGCGCATGCCGTATTACCGGCGCGAACTGGTACTGTCCACGTACAACGAACACCGTGTGATTCTGGACGCGCTCAAGGCGCGCGATTCCGCCGCAGCCGGCAGAGCCATCGAGACGCATATTTCGAACGCCGCGCAGCGCGCCGGCGTCTATTTCCCAACTCCGCCGGCCCAGCCGCAGACGTAAAAAAGCCGCTCCGTAGAGCGGCTTTGCTTGCCCTGTGCCACCGCCGGCTCAAAGCCGGCTTTGGCGGGCATAGCGCACGAAGCGCCGTGATTTACTTCGCGTGGGCGAGCGCCACAGCCGTGTCCAGCATGCGGTTCGAGAAGCCCCATTCGTTGTCGTACCAGCTCGACACCTTCACCAGACGGCCCGACACCTTGGTGAGCGTGGCGTCGAACGTCGACGAAGCCGGGTTGTGGTTGAAGTCGATCGACACCAGCGGTGCCTGGTTGTAGCCGAGAATGCCCTTCAGCGAGCCTTCCGACGCTTCCTTCATGATCGCGTTGACTTCTTCGACCGTCGTGTCGCGCGCGGCGATGAACGACAGATCGACGATCGACACGTTGATCGTCGGGACGCGAATCGCGTAGCCGTCCAGCTTGCCGTTCAGTTCCGGCAGCACCAGGCCGACCGCCGATGCCGCGCCGGTCTTGGTCGGGATCTGGCTGTGCGTGGCCGAGCGCGCGCGGCGCAGGTCTTCGTGGTACACGTCCGTCAGAACCTGGTCGTTCGTGTACGCGTGGATCGTGGTCATCAGACCGTTCACGAGGCCGATCTTGTCGTTCAACGGCTTGACGAGCGGCGCGAGGCAGTTCGTCGTGCACGATGCGTTCGAGATCACCGTGTCCGAGGCCTTCAGCACGTTGTGGTTCACGCCGTAGACGATCGTGGCGTCGACGTCTTTGCCGCCCGGCGCCGAGATGATCACCTTCTTTGCGCCGCCCTTGATGTGCGCGCTGGCCTTTTCCTTGGTCGTGAAAAAGCCCGTGCATTCCATCACGACGTCGACGTTCAGCTCGCCCCACGGCAGTTCAGCCGGGTTGCGGTTGGCCAGCACGCGGATCTTGTCGCCGTTGACAACCAGGTAGTCGCCGTCCACCGACACTTCGCCCGGGAACTTGCCGTGCGCCGTGTCGTATTGCGTCAGGTGAGCGTTGGTCTTGGCATCGCCGAGATCGTTGATGGCGACGATTTCGATATCGTGCTTCTTGCCGTTTTCATAGAAGGCGCGCAGCGTGTTGCGGCCAATACGGCCGTAGCCGTTGATTGCGACGCGAATCGTCATGGTCTATCTCCTGATGGCTGAAAAAATACTTCCAGGTTCGTCTGACTGACAGCGTTGCCGCGCGTTCGCACGCGAACGGCAACGCTTGTCCAGGATCAGCCGAGTGCGGCTTTTGCCGTCTCTACCACGTGTTCGACGGTGAAGCCGAAATGCTTGAACAGCACGCCAGCCGGGGCCGATTCGCCGAACGTGTCGATGCCGACCACGCCGCCTTCCAGACCCACGTACTTGCGCCAGAAATCCGTCACACCCGCTTCGATCGCGACGCGGCGCACGCCTTGCGGCAGCACGCGTTCGCGGTATTCGGCGTCCTGCTTGTCGAACACGGTGGTTGACGGCATGGACACGACGCGCGCCGCGATGCCTTCGCGCGCCAGCGGCTCGACCGTGTTCAGCGCCAGTTCGACTTCCGAACCGGTGGCGATCAGGATGATCTTGCGCGCGACGATCTCGTCGTTCCAGTCGCGCAGCACGTAACCGCCCTTCTCGATGTTGGCGATCTGCGCGTCGGTGCGCTCCGAGAACGGCAGGTTCTGACGGCTGAAGATCAGGCACGACGGGCCGTGATGTTCGACCGCATGGGTCCAGGCCACCGCCGTCTCGACGGTATCAGCCGGACGCCACACTTGCAGGTGCGGAATCAGACGCAGGCTCGCAACATGTTCGATCGACTGGTGGGTCGGGCCGTCTTCGCCCAGACCGATCGAGTCGTGCGTGAACACGAAGATCGACGGCGCTTTCATCAGTGCGGCGACACGCAGTGCGTTGCGGCTGTAGTCCGAGAACGTCAGGAACGTGCCGCCGAACGCCTTGAAGCCACCATGCAGCGCGACGCCGTTGATCGCGGCGCTCATGCCGAATTCGCGCACGCCGTAGTTGACGTAGTTGCCGGCAGCCTTGCCTTCGGCGTTCACGCGCACCGGTTTGGCGGCCTTCCAGTTGGTCAGGTTCGAGCCAGTCAGGTCGGCGGAGCCGCCGAGCAGTTCCGGCAGCACGGCCGACAAAGCTTCGATAGCCTGTTGCGAGGCCTTGCGCGTCGCGACAGTTTCCGCGCGCTCGTTCGCGCCGGCAATGATCGCCTTGGCCTTTTCCTTCCAGTCGGCGGGCAATTGCTTCGCGTTGCGGCGCGTGAATTCAGCGGCTTCCTGCGGATATTTGGCGGCGTACGCCGCAAACGCCTTGTCCCACTCGGATTCGTTGCGTGCGCCGGCTTCCTTCGCGTCCCACGCTGCATAGACTTCTTGCGGGATCACGAACGGCTCCCACTTCCAGCCGATCTTTTCGCGCGTGGCCGCGATTTCCTTGTCGCCAAGCGGCGCGCCGTGCGAATCATGGCTACCGGCCTTGGTCGGGGCGCCTTCGCCGATCACCGTCTTGCAGCAGATCAGCGTGGGCCGGTCGGATTGCTTGGCCTGCTTGATGGCTGCGTCGACCGCGTCGACGTCGTGGCCGACCACGTTCGGGATCACGTTCCAGCCGTACGCTTCGAAGCGCTTGGGCGTGTCGTCGTGGAACCAGTGCACCACTTCGCCGTCGATCGAGATGCCGTTGTCGTCGTAGAACGCGATCAGCTTGTTCAGCTTCAGCACGCCCGCCAACGAGCAGGCTTCGTGCGAGATGCCTTCCATCAGGCAGCCGTCGCCGACGAACACGTACGTGTGGTGGTCGACGATCGTTGCGTCGGGCTTGTTGAATTCGGTGGCGAGCAGCGACTCGGCGAGCGCCATGCCGACCGCATTCGCCAGACCCTGGCCGAGCGGGCCGGTGGTCGTCTCGACGCCAGGCGTGATGCCGTATTCCGGGTGGCCCGGCGTCTTCGAATGCATCTGGCGGAAGTTCTTCAGCTCTTCGATCGGCAGATCGTAGCCGGTCAGGTGCAGCAGCGAATACAGCAGCATCGAGCCGTGGCCGTTCGACAGCACGAAACGGTCGCGATCGGCCCACTGCGGGTTCTTCGGGTTGTGGCGCAGATGACGCGACCACAAAGCCACGCCGATTTCGGCCATGCCCATCGGCATGCCGGGGTGGCCGGAATTCGCTTTTTGAACGGCGTCCATAGACAGCGCGCGGATCGCGTTGGCCATCAAGGAAGTGGGTGCGGGAGACGGGGTCGTCATGTCGAGTCCGGAGACAGAGTCAGAAAGCGGTGTGCGCTTGAGGCCCGGATGCTCGAATGCCAGCTCACTCGGGCGCACGGTGCGGCGCCAGGAGACGCGAAACGGGCAGAGCAAACGGACAAGGCTGAAAGCGTGACATTCTAACAGATCGTTGCCGGCCTCCCGACCCGAAAGCCGCCTGGTCATGCGGCTCGATGCATGCGCCGGGGCCGCGCCGTGCTTCGCCCTTTACAATTGCACAACCTTAACCCACCGCGCTCCGCACGGAGCCCGCCAACCGTGAGCGCTCCGCTGCTGTTCCGACCGAGTCCCGATGCCGTCTACGGATTTCCGCACGCGAAGCGCGTGGCGCAAGTCGTATCGCCTTACCAGCGGATAGAAGTCTGGGACACGCCGCAGCTCGGCCGGCTCTTCACGCTCGACGGCCGCCCCATGACGTCCACCGGCGACGAGTTCATCTATCACGAATGCATGGTGCATCCGGCCGCGCTGGCGCATCCGTTGCCGAAAGCGGCGCTCGTGCTGGGCGGCGGCGACGGTGGCGCCGCGCGGCAACTGTTGCGGCACGCGGGCATCGAACGGATCGTGGTGGCGGAACTCGACGCCGAAGTGGTGCGCCTGACGCGCGAGCATCTGCCCGAAGTGCACGGCGGCGCCTTCGACGATCCGCGCGTCGAGCTCGTGATCGGCGACGCCGCGCATTACGTCGCGAACGCCGCGCCAGCGCAGTTCGATCTCGTCGTGTTCGACCTGACGCCGCCCGATTCGCCCGCCGCCGGTCTTTACACGCAAGACTTCTATCAGCAGCTCAAGCGGGTCATGAGCCCGATCGCCGTGGTCTCCGTGCATCTCGGCTCGCCGTATTTTCATGCCGGGCGCATCGCGCGCCTGCTCGACGACTTGCGCGCGGCGTTCGCCGTCGTCCGCACCATGAATACGTTTATTCCGCTGTACGGCTCGCTCTGGATGATGGCGACGGCGAGCGACACGCTCGACCCTGCCGCCCTCTCTGCCGATACGCTCACAGAGCGCCTCGATGCACGCCGAATCGACGCCCTGATGCATTACGACGCGGCCATGCACGCGGGACTGTTCTCGGCATCCCGCGCGGTGCGCGATAAACTAAGTCAATTCTTAAAGCCAGCAAGCTAACGCGTGGGCAAAATGCACGGTTCCGTCGGACTGCACTATCGGCACACCGATACGCGACCATCCGCCCGGGCTCGCAGCCTGTGCCCCGCCAACCCCTTAGATCCGGAGAATCCCATGACCGCCTTCCGCCCAGCCGGTGTGCCCTGGTTGACCCCCTATCTGACGGTGCGCGACGCACGTGCCGCGTCCGCGTTCTTTACTGCGGCGTTCGGCTTCGAAGTTCGCGACAGTGTTCAGGACGACGGTGTAGTGATGCATGTCGAGATGACCTATCAAGACCAGTTGATCGTGATGTTCGCACCGGAAGGCGCGTTCGGCTCGGCGGCGAAAACACCCAAAAGCGCGGGCGCAATCGCACCGCAATCGTTCTATGTCTATGTCGACGATGTCGACGCGATTTACGCGCGGGCGCTGGCCGCCGGCGCAAAATCGCTGAGCGAGCCACAGGATCAGTTCTGGGGCGACCGCTTCGCCCAGGTCGAAGATCTGGACGGCTACCGCTGGGCGCTCGCTCGCCACCTTTCGTGAACCAATGAGTATTTTCCTGATGCCACGTTTCTTCGTCGGTACGCCTCTCCAGTCCGACGACATCATGCAGCTTCCCGATGACGTCGTTCGGCATGTGCTCGTGCTGCGGTTGCAGCCCGGCGATTCGATCGTTCTTTTCAACGGCGAAGGCGGCGAATACAGCGCCGAACTCGTCGAGGTCGAACGTCGGTCGGCCAAGGTAAGAATTCGTGAATTCCGCAACATCGAAGTGGAAGCGCCGTATCGTCTCACGCTGGCGCAGGGTATCGCCGGCGGCGACAAGATGGACTGGCTGATCGAAAAAGCCGTCGAACTCGGCGCATCTGCCTTCGTGCCGCTCACCACCACGCGCAGCGTCGTGCGTCTCTCCGGCGAGCGCGCGCAGCGGCGGCATGCGCACTGGCAAGGCATCGTGCGGGCGTCGTGCGAGCAGTGCGGGCGCAACCGGCTGCCGGAAGTCATGCCGGTGCGCGAAATCGCCACCTGGCTGGGCGCCATGCCTCGCACGCCTGAAGAGGGCGACTTGCGCATTCTGCTGTCGCCGCGCGCGAGCATCAGCTTTTCCGCGTTGCCCGCCGAGCCGCCGCAAGGGCGCGTGACGGTGCTGGTCGGACCGGAAGGCGGCTTCTCCGCCGCTGAAGAAGCGGCCGCAACCGATCATGGTTTCACTGCCGTCGGTCTTGGTCCGCGCGTCATGCGCACCGAGACCGCCGGCATCGCAGTGCTCTCGGCGCTGGCCGCGGGCTGGGGCGGCTGGTAAGCCGCCTGGCCGCCGCACGTGCCACCTTGCTTGATCTGATCGAAAGCGGCAACTCATGCCGGCATTGGCGCAGCGGCAAAAGCAAAGGCCCGCCGACTGGCGGGCCTTTCTCATTTAGCCTGAACTGGCAACACCCAGGCTAAAACTCCAACTCAAACATCAGGCGAACGAGTAAAACACACGGAACGCCACTTTGCGCTCGGCCCAGAACTCGGCGGCCTCGCGGAACACGTCCAGCAGCGTCTCGCGCCCTTCCTTGTCGAACTTCTGGGCGACTGGCAACTGCTCGAGCACGATCACGAAGCCCGGCTGCGCACCCGCCTTATGAACCAGATCGGTCAAACAGTCGTAGAGCGCGTCGTAATTCTTGCCGAAATGTTTCGGAAACAGGAACGACGTCGCGATGGTTTCAAGCACTTCCTGTTTGGACTGCGCATTGGCGCAATACGCATACAGAAAATGCTGGCCGAGCTGGTGGGCCTCTTCGGCCAGATCCTGCACGCGGAACGCGCGGATCGACTGTACGATGTTCGGTCGTACGGTCTTGAAAAGACTCATGGGCTCCTCGTTCGATGAAACCACAGTGCCTGCTGCTTCGCTCTGGTTCTCGCGGCCCTGATCGCCGGCTCGCATCTGCATGACGCGCTGGAACAGATTGCCGTCGCCGGCCGCGAAAAGATCCGTCGCGACTCCGGAGTCGTGCGCGTAGACGTTGTCGCTCATGCCGTTCATCCCGATGTCATTCAACAATACGATTAAAACTGGTGTAGTGGTCGTCCGAGTAGTAACAATTGTCGGTTCGCTTCAGCGGACCTCCGCAGACGATGCGACGCGCCCCGCGATTACGTGAGCGAGGCGTGGGAACGGTGTATTCGTGGTAATAGCCGCGCCGATGGGCCGGCAGCAACCGTTCGCGATTGCCGAATACGATGCCGTCCTTCTCATACGGGTAAGGCCCGCCTGCGGCAATCAAGTTCAATGTATTGACCGCTTCGCCTGGCAACTGCGCCAACGCGATTGTGCCCTGCAACTGTGCGTTCGAATCGGCGAGTGTCGTGGAGTCGCGCGCAAACGCGCCAGGCACGGGGCCGGATAAAGCGCACAGCGTAACAGCACCGATCAGCACGCCTTTCATGCGTTGCCACTTGCGTGCCATGTATCAGGGTTCCCCGCTGTTAGATCACGAGTTTGACGACCATGGAGGGTAGGCGCCCTTCCTTTCGGAAGAGCACCCCCCTAAGAACCGTACGTGCGAGTTTCCCCGCATACGGCTCAAGCCTACATTGATTCCAATCAAAGCCCCATCACATCACTGTAATGGAACCGGCTTAGTTACCGCAACTTTCCCAGCGTGCACCTGCTGGTGACAGTGTGGGTGCAACAGCACCCGGTTGGACAAAGCATCTGTGCCGCCATGCACCCGGTACTCCAGGTGATGATCATGCCAGCCGGTTTCGTCCGTCAGAGCACAGCCACAATGCGCACATAACCCGCCTTGCGACATGTACAACTTGGCCCATTGCTTGCGGTAACGCATCGAATCCCACATGCGCTCCTGCCGCAACTGCTCGCCGTACTGCTCCCACATCGGATCAAAGGGATCAAATCCGCCTTTGATCTTTTTGTGCCGGTGGATTTCTGTACCGCTCAGCTGGTACAGCTCCAGCAACCCTTTTCTGCCGTCTTCGTAAACCACGGGTGCAGAGAACACCCAATCGCGCCCGCTTACGGTGTGGAAGTACGTCTTTCGCACCCAGTCAGCGTTCTTGTTTGAATGCCTGCGCTTCGACCATCGCCAGAGCTTCCGGAAAATCAGATGCTCCAGACGCGTGTATGCCTGCTTGGCGACTACGGGACTGTGATACTGAGCCCAGCCTCGTAGCATCGGGTTCAACAGGCGGATCAGTTCCTCCTGCTTAACCGTCTTGTTACCGCTGATGGTTTCCGCAACCTTGCGATAGAACGTCTTCACGTTCTTCTTGCTCGGTTTGATGAGTAGCTTTCCCGAGTACTTCCGGAAATTCCACCCTAGGAAATCGAAGCCTTCGTCAATGTGCACGACCCGCGTTTTCTCCTCGGACAGTTGCAGACCCCGCTGCGCGAGGAACGCCTCCACCCAAGGTCGGATTTCGCTTTCCAGCACCTCTTTCGAGTCGCCAGTAATCACGAAATCGTCCGCGTATCGCACCACATTCACTTTCAGCTTCTTCGCCTTCACGATCCCCAATTTCGCACCGAGATGCTCTATCAGTTCACGCTCTAGCCCGTTCAGCGTCACGTTAGCCAGCGTCGGGGAGATAATCCCTCCCTGTGGCGTACCGGCCTCCGTCGCCTGTAGCTGCCCCTTGTGAATCAGGCCAGCCTTCAACCACCTCTGGAGGATTCCCTTGTCCATCGGGACACGATCAACCAGCCAGTTGTGATTGATGTAGTCGAAGCATCCTTTGATATCCGCCTCCAGTACCCATTGGGCCGAAACCCGTTTGGACATGGTGACGAAGATCTGGGACATGGCGTCGGCCGTCGAGCGGTTTAGCCTGAACCCATACGAGTTCGGATCGCTCGTAGATTCCGACACAGGCTCCAAAGCCAGCAGATACAAGGCTTGCATCGCCCTGTCTCGCATGGTCGGAATGCCCAGAGGGCGTTCTTTCCCATTGGCCTTGGGGATAAAGACTCTCCGTAATGGCAGAGGCTTGTATCCGCGCCTCGTCAACCTGCCGACAGCTGCCCATCGGCTTTCAGGCGAATCCCATAGTTCGCGATCGACTCCAGCCGTTCGCGCACCCTGGTTCTGCGTAACACGTCGTACCGCGTACAGCTTTGCGGACAACGTGCGGGTTAGCATCCGTTGCAAGGCTTTCACCCTGCGCCAGTCACCTTCCCGCGTCGCCTTCGCAATTCGAATCTGCATCCCTCTCACGTTCCGCTCAACCCTCCGCCAATCTACGGCGTACCAGTTGTCCGGCGCGTGTGAAAGCGCAGACCCATCCTTTCGGACAGATACTTTCATGCTGCTCTCCCGCTCGAAGAAGTGAATCCCGCGCGAAGAGCAACACGACCCTTGCGGGAGCGTTTTGCTCCCGCAACGGGGTAAGAACAACACTGACGACTTAGAAGCCGCCAGCAATCACAATTTCCGCTAGAGGGTAGTCAGCCGTCTTGCGACGGTAGACCAGACGGAAGTCTGCCCGCTTTCGCGTGGGGTAATGTTCCAACCCCTATGCGTCCCGTTACAGGACACCCTTCGCTTTTTCCGTCCTCCCATACCCGCACGGTCAACAGCGTTCCTTGCGGTCCGCCTGCCTGCAGTGTTCCGCAGGCAACCATACGGGCTTACCACGTTCCCGGCGTGTCACACGATTGACTTAGGTTCCACCTATTCCCCGGCGGTCTCTTGACGACGTAACCCGTGCTTTCAGCGAGTTATCCGACCGCGTACCGTTTTGGCTTGTGCCCGTTAGCAGCTTAGGCACGGTCCTTATCACGAGGTTTATCAGTGGTTCACTAAAGTTAACCTTATCAATCAGCCTAGCCCCTCAACCCCCTTGCTGCTAGGAGTCTCCAGTTGGTCGTTTCACAACGATCTACCGCCCGAACTTCCGGGGGACGCATTGTCGGAGAAGCTTCAGACCCCACCGTTACCAGTGGCGCATGTTCTCCTAGGCTACTGCTGGTCGTACAGCAGGTTCACTACCCTCATCGATGACACTGACGAGGACAAACAATGACACACCGAGCTTTCGCACGTGTCTGTTAGCGAGATCCCCTGTTCGAGAACAGAGGAGAATACAAACGACATCCCACCCTGTCGGCGGAGATGAAGCCGCTGACTGGGCGGGACCTGACGGTAATCAGGTCAATGCATTTGGACGCCGGTTGCCCGGTTTCCATTTCACTAAAAATGGTGCGTCCTGGTAGGGACGCATCAACAGCTCAAATACCAAGCACAGCGTTGTTGGGGCAGTTGCATCCCGAGACTCGCGCCCCTTTGTGATGCCCCGCGGTATGCTTGTCGCAGCCGGTCAGACTCATGTTGACGCCTCCTGACACTGCTAGTCGATGTCCCTCACGTTGGGACTGCCCGGACACGAGCGTGCGTGTCGCACGAAAGTCGTAAGGGTATCGCTAATGGTCCTCGGAATCAACGTTCGCCAGGCGGGCCAAAACTTCCAATCGGGCGGGAGAGAGCCACCGGTGGGACTTTGACGACTTTTGACAGAAAAATCAGCTTATTCAGGCTAAAATTAGCCCAACAACGCGAATCGAGGTGAAGGTAGTCAGGTGGGGAGCGGAAGGTGGCTGCTTCGCCTGCGTCTGCAGGCATCTGGATGCGCTGTTGCAAGGGTTTCAAACCCTTGAGCGCTCTTTGGCGATGAAATTTTGTCTGACTTGCCGTTTTTTCGGGTGAGGGATCCCCTGTTCACCCTGAGGCGTGCCCATTGCGGGCGCGCCTTTTTTTTGCATGGCGCGGTCATTCCCGCGCCATGCTTCGTGCGGATCGCGGATTAACGCGCCGCGATCACATCCGCCACCAGTAGCGCCGTCATATTGACGATCCGGCGCACCGTCGCCGAAGCCGTCAGCACATGCACCGGCTTGGCCGCGCCCAGCAGCATCGGACCAATCGCGATGTTGTTGCCCGCGGCGGTCTTCAGCAGGTTGTACGAGATGTTCGCCGCGTCGATGTTCGGCAGCACCAGCAGATTCGCGTCGCCTTCGAGCGTCGAGTCGGGCATCACTTCGCGGCGCAGATTCGCGTCGAGCGCGATATCGCCGTGCATTTCGCCATCCACCTGCAGATCCGGCGCGCGCTCGCGCAGGATCGCCAGCGTGTCGCGCATCTTCTGCGCGGTCGGCGCGTTGCTCGTGCCGAAGTTCGAATGCGACAGCAGCGCGACCTTCGGTTCGATACCGAAACGGCGCACTTCTTCCGCCGCCATGATCGTGATTTCGGCCAGTTGCTCCGGTGTCGGATCCACGTTCACGTGCGTGTCCACCAGGAAGATCTGGCGGTTCGGCAATACCAGCGCGTTCATCGCCGCGTAGACTTTCGCGCCCGCCTTCTTGCCGATCACCTGATCGATGAAGTGCAGATGCCGGTGCGTGGTCGACACCGTGCCGCAGATCATGCCGTCCGCCTCGCCCTTTTCCACCAGCATTGCGCCGATCAGCGTGGTGCGGCGGCGCATTTCGAGCTTCGCCATCTGCGCGCTGATGCCCTTGCGCGACATCATCCGGTGATATTCCTGCCAGAAGTCGCGGTAACGCTCGTCGTGGTCGGTATTCACCACCGTGTAGTCCTGACCCGCGACGAGACGCAGACCGTAGCGCGCAATGCGCTGCTCGATCACCGCCGGGCGGCCGATCAGGATCGGTTTGGCCAGCTTTTCGTCGACGATGATCTGCATGGCGCGCAGCACACGCTCTTCTTCGCCTTCCGCGAACACGATGCGCTTCTTCTCCGGCTCGACGCTACGCGCCAATTGGAAAATCGGCTTCATGGTCGTGCCGCTGTGATACACGAACTGCTGCAAATGCTGTTCGTATGCGTCCATGTCCTCGATCGGACGCTCGGCGACGCCCGAATCCATCGCGGCCTGCGCCACGGCCGGCGCGACCTTGACGATCAGGCGCGGATCGAACGGCTTCGGAATCAGGTATTCCGGCCCGAACGAGAGATCCTGAATGCCATACGCCGTCGCGACGATATCGCTCTGCTCCTGGCGCGCCAGTTCGGCAATCGCATTGACCGCCGCGATTTCCATTTCCCGCGTCACCGTGGTCGCGCCCGCATCCAGCGCGCCGCGGAACAGGAACGGGAACACCAGCACGTTGTTCACCTGGTTCGGGTAGTCGGTGCGGCCGGTGCACAGCACGGCGTCCGGCCGGACTTCGAGCGCCAGTTCCGGCAGGATTTCCGGCGTCGGGTTGGCGAGCGCCAGAATCAGCGGCTTGTCCGCCATCCGCTTGACCATGTCCTGCTTGAGTACGCCACCGGCCGACAGCCCCAGGAACACGTCCGCGCCACCAATGGCTTCGGCGAGCGTGCGGGCGTCGGTTTCACGCGCGAAACGCTCCTTGTCCGGATCCATCAGTTCGACACGGCCCTTGTAGACCACGCCGGCGAGATCGGTGACGGTGATGTTTTCGAGCGGCAGGCCGATATCGACCAGCAGATCCAGACAGGCCAGCGCCGCCGCGCCCGCGCCCGAGGACACCAGCTTGACCTCCTTGATGTCCTTGCCGACCACCTTCAAACCATTGGTGATGGCTGCCGCGACGACGATCGCCGTGCCGTGCTGGTCGTCGTGGAAGACCGGAATCTTCATGCGCTTGCGGCATTCGCGCTCGACGATGAAACAGTCCGGCGCCTTGATGTCTTCGAGGTTGATGCCGCCGAAGGTCGGCTCCAGCGCCGCGATCACGTCGACCAGCTTGTGCGGGTCGGACTCGTTCAGCTCGATATCGAACACGTCGATGCCGGCGAACTTCTTGAACAGCACGGCCTTGCCTTCCATGACCGGCTTCGAGGCGAGCGGCCCGATGTTGCCCAGACCCAGCACCGCGGTGCCGTTCGTGACCACGCCGACCAGGTTGCTGCGCGCGGTGAAGCGCGCGGCATTCAACGGGTTCTCGACGATTTCCTCGCACGCGAATGCCACGCCCGGCGAGTACGCCAGCGCCAGATCGCGCTGGTTGATCATCTGCTTGGTCGGGGCGATCGCAATCTTCCCGGGGGTGGGGAACTCGTGGTAATCGAGAGCGGCTTCGCGGAGTTTGCTATTGACGGGAGTCGACATAAGGCGGGCTTCGAAGGGCAGATTAGAATAGACGTTCGACGGCATTGTAGCCCCAATTGCCAGCCCAATTCCTTCAATACGGGTACAACTGCCGCGACTTAAACATAGCGAAAGGCTGACGTAACCGGCGCGCGCCCAAACGCCGCCCGGATTGGAGTTGCCGGCGGATCGAGTCTTTACCGGGTGGTTACTCCGTACAATGCGCGCCGTTAGCCGAACTTCGCGGCACTTATCCGCTCACTCATCGCCACCATGCTCTCCGAGTTTTCGCTGATCGACCGTTTCTTCGCCCGCCGCGCCGCTGCCCGGCCGTCCGACGCCGCAAGCGGCTCGCTCGGCATCGGCGACGACTGCGCGCTGCTCGCGCCGCCCGAGGGCGAAATGCTGGCGATATCGACGGACATGCTGGTCGAAGGCCGCCACTTTTTCCCCGACATCGATCCCGAGGCGCTGGGTCACAAAGCGCTCGCGGTGAATCTATCGGACCTCGCCGCGATGGGCGCGCAACCACTGGCGTTCACGCTGGCGTTCGCCTTGCCGAAAGCGGACGAAACCTGGCTTGCCGCATTCAGCGAGGGGCTGTTCGCACTGGCCGAACGCTACGGCTGCGAACTGATCGGCGGCGACACGACCGGCGGCCCGCTCAATCTGTGCATCACGGTATTCGGCAGCGTGCCGCCACAGGCAGCGCTGCGCCGCGACACAGCTCGACCGGGCGACGATATCTGGATTTCCGGCACGCTCGGCGACGCGCGCGCCGGCCTCGGCATACAGCGCGGCGAATGGTCCGCCGATGCCAGCGACGCTGCGACGTTTCGTCGCGCTCTCGAGCGCCCGGAGCCGCGCGTCGCGCTCGGTCTGGCACTGCGCGGCATCGCCCACGCGGCGCTCGACCTCTCGGACGGCCTCGCCGGCGATCTGCTGCACATCCTCGAACGTTCGAACGTGCGGGCCACCGTCAACGTCGATGCCGTGCCGCGTTCCGCCGCGCTGCGCCGTCTGCCGCCCGACATCCAGCGCCGCTGCACGCTCGCCGGCGGCGACGACTACGAACTGTGCTTCACCGCGCCGGCCACGGCGCGCGCCTCGGTGGAAGCTGCCGGCCGCGAGGTGGATGTATCGGTCACCCGCATCGGTACAATAAGCGCTCTCCAGGCGGCCGAGCGCCCGGCGATCGGCTGGCGCGACGCCGCCGGCGCGCCGCTCACACTGACGTTGCAAGGCTTCGATCACTTTCATGCAGACTGATCCCCCGCTCGGCGCTGCCGACAAACTCATCGGCGGTGAGCCGCCCCGTGCGCCGCGCGCGCCCGAACCACGCCCGCCGGGCCGTCAGCCGCGCCGCGCCACCGCACGCTTCATGCTGTCGCATCCGCTGCACCTCGTGTCGCTGGGGTTTGGCAGCGGCTTGTCGCCGATCGCGCCGGGCACGATCGGCACGTTGTTCGCGTGGGCCTCGTTCGCTGTCCTGAGCCACTACCTGACGGTGATCGAATGGGGCATCCTGATCGTCGCCGGGTTCATCGGCGGCATTGCGATTTGCGGATTTACCGCGAAGAGACTCGGCATCGACGATCCGTCGCCGGTGGTTTGGGACGAAATCATCGCCTTCTGGCTGGTGCTGCTGATGGTCACGCCAGTCACGCTCACCGGCCAGTTGTGGGCGTTCATCGTGTTCCGCTTCTTCGACATGGTGAAGCCGCCGCCCATCGGTTATTTCGATCGCCGTCTGAAAGGTGGCTTTGGCATCATGTTCGATGACCTGGTCGCCGCGTTTTTCACGCTGCTCGTGATTGCGCTCTGGCGCATGTCCGTTTAACCGCTGCTCCGCGGCCGCCGCGCCGCCGGGCATCTACCCGGCCCCTGTTTCCGGATTGACGCCATGCCTACCGATTCGATCGTTCATCAGCTCGCCATTCGCGTGGGCAACCGCCTGCGCGACGAGCGCCTCATGCTCGTCACCGCCGAGTCCTGCACGGGCGGCATGGTGGCGACCGCGATCACCGACATTTCCGGCAGCAGCGGCTGGTTCGAGCGCGGCTTCGTCACGTATTCGAATCAGGCGAAGAGCGAGATGATCGGCGTACCCGCCGATCTGATCGACAAGCACGGCGCGGTCAGCGAGCCGGTGGCGCGCGCTATGGCCGAAGGTGCGCTGCGCAATAGCCGCGCGCAGGTTTCGGTGTCGATTACCGGCGTCGCCGGGCCGGGCGGCGGCACCGAGACCAAGCCGGTCGGCATGGTGTCGTTCGGTTGGAGCAACCGGCTGCATACGTCGGTGGAAACGAAGATTTTCAAGGGCGATCGCGAAAAGATCCGCGTGCAGGCCGCCGCGCATGCATTGCGCGGGGTACTCGCATTGCTCGACGAGCGCGAGCATTGACCTCTGTCCGGAGCGGAAAGCCGATGCCTGATCCTGATTTGCACGCAGTCAAGGACGAACTGATCCGCCGCCTCGATCTCAAGCCGCATCCCGAAGGTGGATTTTTTAGCGAGACATACCGCTCGGCGGAGCGCGTGATCCGCGACAAAGATGGCAGCGGTTCCGCGCAAACGCGCTCGGCGTCGACCGCGATCTACTACCTGCTTTGCGACGGCGCGCATTCAGCGTGGCATCGGATCAAGTCCGACGAAGTCTGGCATTTTTATGCCGGCGAACCGTTGAACGTCCACGTGCTCGACGAATCAGGCGCGCTGGTGACGCACAAGCTCGGCAACGCGCTGACGCACACGAATGCGGTGTTTCAGGCCTTCGTGCCGGCAGGTTTGTGGTTCGCAGCGGAATGCGCCGATCCGGCGACATTCGCGCTGGTGGGCTGCACCGTGGCGCCAGGCTTTGAATTCAGCGAATTCGAGCTGGCGGATGTCGACGCGTTGAAAGCGCGGCACCCGCGGCATGCGGCGTTGATCGAGCGGCTGCGGCCGGCCTGACTGAAACTCGCCCGCTCGTTTCTAAAGCTCTCTTCGAGAAAGACAGCCCGCGTTACCGGAACGCGTTGATCCGGTCGCGCGTTTCCATCGCGGCCTTCGCCGCGGCTTGGGCGAAATCGTCGCCCTTGCCCGCATAGATAATCGCCCGCGACGAGTTGATCAGCATGCCCGTGCCGTTCGCGGTGCGGCCGGCGTTGACCGTTGCCTGCACGTCGCCGCCTTGCGCGCCGATGCCCGGAATCAGCAGCGGCATATCGCCGACAATCCCACGCACCACTTCGATTTCCTTCGGGAACGTCGCGCCGACCACCAGCCCCAGCTGACCGCTCGCATTCCATTTGTCCGCCGCCAGTTGCGCGACGACCTGATAGAGCGGACGCCCACCCGTTTCCAGGAATTGCAGATCGGAGCCACCCGCGTTCGACGTGCGGCACAGCACGATCACGCCTTTGCCTTCGTGCTCCAGATACGGCTGGATCGAATCGAAACCCATGTAAGGATTCACCGTCACCGCGTCGGCCTGATAGCGCTCGAACGCCTCGCGCGCATATTGCTCGGCGGTGCTGCCGATGTCGCCGCGCTTCGCATCGAGAATGACCGGCAAGCCCGGATGGTTCGCATGAATGTGGGCGATCAACTGCTCGAGCTGGTCTTCCGCGCGATGCGCCGCGAAGTAGGCAATCTGCGGTTTGAACGACGACGCGTACGGCGCGGTCGCGTCGACGATCGCGCGGCAGAAGTCGAAAATCGCCTCGGGACGGCCCGCGAGCGCGCCCGGGAATTTAGTGGGCTCGGGATCGAGGCCGACGCACAGCAGCGAGTTGGTGCGCTGCCAGGCGTCGTTGAGTGTCTGGATGAAATGGGACATGGTGGGTCTCGCGGCGAGCAGGAAAACGGAAGAGGCGCGTATTTTACCCGTCCTGCGAGGCGAGCCGCGCCGGGAGCGTGCGCAGCGGCGGTCCGGCGCGACACGCGAACAGGCGCGGCTACCACCCGCAACGCGCCCTGAGTGCGCACATGCATCGGCCCGGCGCTCGCGAAGCGTACGAGCCGATTGTGCGCAGCGCATCAGGCCATACACGCGTCCGCGCGGTCGCCCCAACCTCGCCGCTACTGCCGCCGCTTCGAGCCGCGCGCGCCCGGCATCGAACGCAAGCCCGTGCGCTCGACGGTAAAGCGGAACGTGCGGGTGAGGCGCTCGCCGCGTCCCAGCAAGGTCATGCCGTTTTCGCTCGCGCCGCCGGCCAGGTTCATCGCGTTGATCGGATGATCGACCGGTTCGAAGCAGAAGAAGTCTTCGCCACGCGGCGTGTACAGCACATAGTAATCGGTGTCGGCAGCGATGTTCAGCGACAGGCGGCGCTTGGGCCACACCACCGCGGCTTGCCCGCTCCAGCCGGTAAAGGCGTGATTGACGATGGTTTCCGGCAGCGGATACGCCACGCCGAATTGCCAGGCGGGCGGTGCCGGCACGTGCCGCACCGGCAGCCAGTCGTCGCCGGAGAGCCACAGGCCGCCGGCCGCGGCCGACAGCTCGGTGTCCGCGTCGCGCACGAAGAACGGATGCACGCCCAGCCCGAAAGGCAGCGCCTCGCGGCCGGCGTTTTCGATTTCGAGCGTCACGACGAGCGTGGGGCCGTCCAGCGTATAAGTCTGCGTCGCACGGTACGCGTAGGGCTTGCCGTCGCGGCGATCGAGCGTGAGGCGGACGTTTTCACGGTCCGACTCCGCGACCTGCCACGCCGACTGCCAACCGTCGCCGTGAATCGGCAAAGGTTCGTCGGCGCGATTGCGCGGCACGTCCACGCGCCGACCCGCCACGTTGAAATGCCCGCCGCCGATGCGGTTCGAATACGGCAGCAGCGGATAACAGGCGAGTTCGTTCGGCTGCGTGTCGGCCGCGACGTGGCGGCAGCGCCGGAAAATCGGCGTGAGCGCGCCGTCGTCGCGCCAGTCGAAACGGGTGACGCCGCCGCCGAGCGTCGGCGCGACATCGAGACGCAAATGCGTGTTGGCGAGCGTAATGCACGCGACATCGCCGCCGCTGGTTTCGCCGACGGCCACCGCCGACGTGCTGGGGCCCGCAAGCACCGGATTGGCCGCCGCGGCAAGTCGCGAGCGTCGGCTCTGAGAGGTTTGGGAAGAGGAGGAAACGAGATTCGCAACAGTCATATCTGGCTCCATCGAGAGGCTTGGGACGTTGCCGTCATTGCTGACGGATGCTGTAGGGCGATTTTTGAACAGGTCGCCTCTGGGTCCGAACTGCATGCTGCCGATTTGCTGCCACTGGGATTGCAACATCAACTTGCGACTCACTGTGAGATTCACTGGCTTGCTGCGCTTCATCGCTTTATCGCTGCCTCGCGACCGGGGCAGCGTCATTCTGCGCTAAGCGGGCGCGCCTTGAAACACCGGCTCCGGCAAACCGCGCTGTCCGGGCATGGCGATGAACACGCCGCCCGCCCGTTTGTCGTCGGCGAGCGCCGCCGCATCGAGATCGCAACGCGCGCTCGTGATGTACAGCGTGCCGAGTTGCGGACCGCCCAGTGCGACGCAACTCGGCTGCGCCGTCGGCACGTCGACGCGTTCGGTCTCCACGCCGTCCGGCCCGTAACGCACCACCCGCCGGCCGCCCCACTGCGCATTCCACAGCCCGCCGTCGCGATCGACGGTCGAGCCGTCGGGTTCGCCGGTGGCATCGGTCAAGCGCGTGAATAGCCGGTCGTTGGCAACGCTACCGTCCGCGCGATAATCGCAGACGCGGATTTCGCGCGTGGGCGAATCGCAGTAGTACATCGTCGCGCCGTCGGGACTGAACGCGATGCTGTTCGAGATCGCCGGCGCGGGCAGCGGCAAACGCTCCAGCGACAAATCGTGATTGAGCCGGTAAAAGCCGCCGACCGGCCGCAGCGGCGTGCCTTCATCTTTGGTCCCGAACACGAAGCGGCCCTGCCGATCGCAGCGGCCGTCGTTCACGCGCGTGTTCAAACCCGGTTCGACGTCGACGATACGCCGTGTCTCGCCGGTGGCCAGATCGAAAAACGCGAGATGCGTGGCCAGCCCAAGCAACAGGTAACGCGGATCGGCGCACAGCGCGAACGTGGCGAGACGCTCGGGCATGCGCCAGTACGTGCTGCGGCCGTCGCTCGGGTCATGGCGCCACAGCCGCGCGCCTTCGATATCCGTCCAGTAGAAGCGGCCGGTTCGCGCGCACCATGTCGCGCCTTCGCCGAGCGTACATTTCGTGTCGAGCAGCAGCGCGGCGCGCTTCGCAGCCATGCCTGACGAACCGTCCGCACTCACGCCCAGCCTCCGTCCACGATGAGGTCCTGCGCCGTGATCATCCTGCTGTCGTCGGCAGCGAGGAAGAGCGCCATGCGGGCGAGATCGCCCGGTTCCAGCTCGGCGTCGATACACTGCCCTTCCTTGATCGAACGGCGGCCCGCGTCGTCGAGCCACAGCCGCTTCTGCTTCTCGGTCATCACCCAGCCCGGCACCAGCGTATTGACGCGGATATTGAACTGACCGAGGTCGCGCGCGAGACCGCGCGTCAAACCCTGCACCGCCGCTTTCGACATCACGTAGACCGGATAACCGCCGTTCTTCAGCATCCAGCTGATCGAACCGAGGTTGACGATCGAGCCGCTGTTGGCCGCCTTCATGTCTTCCATCACCGCTTGCGCCGCGAAAAACTGGTGGCGGATATTCACCGCGATGCCCGCGTCGAACGACTCGCGCGTGACTTCGCCGATCGTGTGGCGTTTGTCGTTCGCGGCGTTGTTCACCAGCACCTGGATCGGACCCAGCGCGGCCTTCACGTCGGCGATAGCTTTTTGCAGCGCGTCGATGTCGGTCAGGTCGCACGGCAGAAACAGCGGCTTGTGCGTCGAATCGCCGAGCTCGTCGGCGAGCGCTTCACCGGCGCTCGTGTCGATGTCGAAGAACGCGACGCGCGCGCCTTGCGCCGCGAAATGCTCGACGAACGATGCGCCGATGCCGGTCGCGCCGCCCGTGATCAACACCGTGCGGTCGACAAGACTCGGATAGCGGGCGAAAGCGCTCTCCGCGAGACGGGCGTTTGCATTGGCCGGAGACGACATCGTTCAATTCCTTTTAGAGCAAATGAGCTAGTAGCGGATTTAATCCCGCGAGCCGCGATTCTTCAACTGGTCGAGTAGCACGGCGGCGAGCAGGATCGCGCCACGCACGAGGTACTGATAGAACGCGTCGATGTTCATCAGGTTCATCACGTTTTCGACCGTACCCATGATCAGCACGCCGATCACCACGCCGGAAATCGTCGCGCGGCCGCCGAGCAGCGACACGCCGCCCAGCACGCACGCGGAAATCACGTTCAGCTCGAAGCCTTCCGCGGCATTCGGCTGACCCGACGTGATACGCGAGGCCAGAATCACACCGGCCAGCGCGGTCACCGCGCCCTGAATCAGGAAGATGTAGACGCGTGTGCGTTCCACATTGATACCGGCCAGACGCGACGCCTCCGGGTTGCCGCCGATCGCGAGCGTGTTACGGCCATACACGGTCTGATTGAGCATCACGCCGAATACGATAAAGCACAGCAGCGTGACCCAGATCGGCAGCGACACGCCGAAGAAGCTCAAACCTCCCAGCGCGATAAACGTATCCGACGACACGCCGACCGCCTGACCGTGCGACACGATAAAGCCGAGACCGCGGACGATTTCCATCGTGGCGAGCGTCGTGATCAGCGCGTTGATGCGCAGATACGCGATCACCGCGCCGTTGACGAAACCGATCACGGCGCCCGCCGCCACCGCCGCGACGATCGCGATGAAGGTGTTGCCGGTGGCGTTGAGCACCATCGCGCACAGCACGCCGGCGAACGCGACCGTCGAACCCACCGAAAGGTCGAAATCGCGCGAGGCCAGGCAGAACATCATCGTGCACGCCACCATGCCGATCTGCGAGATCGACAGCGCGAGGCCGAGCATGTTCTCGATCGAGAAGAAGTGATCGACGGTCAGCGACATGGTGGCGAACATCACCACGAAGATCACGATCAGGCTGTACTCGGTGATCTGCTGCCACCATTTCGCCTTGTCGTTGGACTGCGGAATCAGCGCTTCGGCTGCGCCCTTGGCGGCCTGTTGCGCGAGGTTTTCTCTGGCTTGCATGTTGAAGACTCCTCCCGTTCCCCACGGGTTGCCGGACTTTCGTCCGAATGATGTTCAGGCCGCCTGTTGGGCGGCGGTTTCGGGCAGCGCGGTCGAGCTCTGCGGCAACGCGAGGCTCAACACCGATTGTTCCGTTGCATCCTGGCGCGCCAGCTCGCCGGAAATCCGGCCCTGGCGCATCACGACAATTCGGTCGGACACGCCGAGCACTTCCGGCAATTCCGACGAAATCATCACGATCGCGCAGCCGCGTTCGGCAAGCTGATAGATCACGTTGTAGATTTCGTGCTTCGCGCCGACGTCGATGCCGCGCGTCGGCTCATCGAGAATCACGACTTTCAGATCCGGCTCGGCCAGCCAGCGCGACAGGATCGCCTTCTGCTGATTGCCGCCCGAGAGAAAGCGGATCTTCTGGCGGCGGCTCGGCGTCTTGATCTTGAGCAGCTTGATGAAACGGTCCGCGGTTTCCGCTTCCTTCTTGCGATCGAGGAACATGCCCGCGCGCAGATAGTGGCGGCGGCAACTGATATTGATGTTCTCCGACACGCTCGCCATCGCGACGATGCCCTCTTCCTTGCGGTCTTCAGGACACAGCACGATGCCGTTCCGGATCGCTTCGCCCGCGCTGCGCACCTTGATCGGCTTGCCGTCGAGCACCAGTTCGCCGCCCTTCTTGCGATCGGCGCCGTACACCAGATGCATCAGTTCGCTGCGGCCCGCGCCCACCAGACCGAAAAAGCCGACGATCTCGCCGCGCCGCACTTCGAAGCTGGCCGGCTGCGCGAGCGCGTGGCCTTCGATCGCTTTTGCCGCGAAGCGCACTTCGCCGAGCGGCCGCGCCGAATAGTTATAGATGTCCGAAATTTCCCGCCCCACCATCTCGCTGACGATGGTGTCGCGCGACACGCCTTCGAGCGTCGGATGCGAGGCGATCTTGCGACCGTCGCGGAAGATCGTGCAGGCGTCGCACAGCTCGTAGATCTCGTCCATGCGGTGCGAGATGTAGATCATTGCGCGGTTGTCGGCGCGCAGATCGCGCACCAGCTTGAACAGCACTTCGGTCTCACGGTGCGACAGCGAACTGGTCGGCTCATCGAGCGCAATCACGCGCGCGTTGCGCAGCAGCGCCTTGCAGATTTCCACCATCTGGCGTTGCGCGATCGAGAGCTTGCGCAGTTTCGCGTTCGGATCGAGCGCCACGCCCATCGCTTCGAGACGTTCGCGCACGAAGCGTTTGGCTTCGCGCTTGTTGACCCAGCCGAGCGAGTTCGGCAATTGGCCGAGCAGCAGGTTTTCCGCGACCGTGAGATCGGGCACGTATTGCAGTTCCTGGTGAATCACCGCGATGCCCGCCGCGATCGACGACGCCGCGCTCGTGAAGCGCACCTCGTTGCCGTCGATCATCACGCGGCCCGAATCGGGCTGATATTCACCGCCGAGAATCTTCAGCAGGGTCGATTTCCCTGCGCCGTTTTCGCCCATCAGGCCGTGCACCTGGCCGACGTTGACGTCGAAGGACACACCGTCGAGCGCGCGCACGCCTGGAAAGACCTTACCGATATTGTCAAAACGTAGCGTCGCCGACACTTCGCCTCCTATGTCGACCAGAGTTAGCGCTTTAGCGCTTACTCTGGTCCCATGCAAGTTATTGCGGTCGACCAGAGTTAGCGCTTTAGCGCTTACTCTGGTCCCATGCAAGTTATTGCTGCTTCGTGTGAACCGTCTGTCTCTACTGCTGATCTTTTATTGCTACTACCGGCGCGCCAATCTTTGGAGCAAGACGCACCGGCAGTTCACTTCATGTCACGCGTACCGAATCGAACCGCTCAATTTGCCGCGAGGCCCATCTTCTGGCGCACATCCGCGACGTTGTCACGCGTGGCCAGCATGCCGGTCGTCAGGGTCAGCGGCGGCGGTGCCTTGCCTTGCGTGATCCAGTCGTACATCAGCGCGGAGGTTTCCTCGCCGTGGCGCTTCGGGCTGATGATGACCGTGCCGTAGAAGCCCGTCGGCGACGGCTTCTTGAACTCGTTGAGTGCCGAGTCCGAGCCGCCGATGCCGATACCGATCATGTTGTCCGCCTTGAAGCCGCGGCCTTCCGCTGCGCGCACCGCGCCGAGCACGGCTTCGTCGTTCAGACCATAGGCGACCCAGTGCTTGAAGTTCGGATTCTTCGTCAGCGCAATGTTGGCCGCGTTGAACGCGTTTTCCGTGTCGGTCTTCGCTTGCGGCGCGGCGATCACGTTCGCTTTCGGGAAGCCGGCGGCGACCAGTGCGTCGGTTGCGCCGCTGGTGCGGTCATGCGCGGTGGGCAACTGTTCGTAGGTCACGTCGATCGCGCCCACGTCCTTCATGTCCCAGCCGCGCTTCTTGATTTCAGCAGCCAGACCGTCGCCGACCTGCTTGCCGATGTTGTACGCCGAGATACCCATATGCGGCACCGACGCGATCGGCTTGCCCGCGCCATCGACCAGACGATCGTCCACCGTCATCATCTTCAGGCCGTCGGCTTTCGCTTTCGCGACAATGCCCGGTCCGAGCTTGACGTCAGGCGTGCAGATCACGAAGCCCTGCGCCTTCTGCGCCGACAGGTTGTCGATTGCGCTCATCACCTTCTCGCCCGACGGCGCGCCGATCTTCACCAGCGTGAAGCCCTTCTCCTTGGCGGCGATCTCGGCGAACTTCCACTCGTCCTGGAACCACGGTTCTTCCGGCTGCTTCACGAGGAAGCCGATCTTCACCGGATCAGCGGCCTGCGCGACCGGTGCATTGAAGAGCACACCCGCCGCCGCTGCTGCCAGCGTGAGGAAAATTCTACGTTTCATAATGCGTGTCTCCTGACTAATTGATAACGAGAAGGTATCGGCCGCGTCTTCTTGTACCGGGTGTGACACACGCGGCCAGCGCGTCGTCCGGTGTACTCGTTGCGCCCCTGCGCAATCCGGGTACTGCAAAAATCAGTCGTGATACAGCGCCGAGCGGCCACCATCCACCGTGATGCAGGTGGCGTTGATGAACGGCGCTTCGTCCGAGGCGAGGAATACCGCCGTCATTGCCACTTCTTCCGGGCGGCCGATGCGTTTCATCGGCTGCAGATCGAGCGTCGCCTGCTGCGCGGCGGCCGGATCGGCCTGTTCGTTCCACCAGTCGTGCGTCAATTGCGTTTCGATGTAACCCGGCGCGATCGCGTTGACCCGCACATTGCGCGGCGCGTATTCGATGCCGAGCGCGCGCGTGAGGCCAATCACACCGTGCTTGGCAACCGGGTACGGAAAGCAGCCCGGGATGATCTTGAACGAGTGCGTCGACGCGATATTCACGATGCTCCCCGCGCCGCGCTCCACCATGCCCGGCAACACTGCACGGCAGCCGTTCCACACGCCGTCGAGATCGACCGCGAAGCAGCGGCGCCAGTCGTCGTCGGTCATGGTCAGCGGATCGCAGAACACGTTGATGCCGGCGTTGTTGACCAGCACGTCTGGCGCGCCGAACACGCGTTCGGCCTCGCTCACCGCGTGCTGAACCGAGGCCGCCTGCGTCACGTCGGTGTGCACTGCGAGCACGCGCGCACCGGTCTGCGACTTGATATGCTCCGCTGTCTGCTGCGCGGTTTCGATATCCAGTTCCGCCAGCACCACCGCCGCACCCTCGCGCGCGAACGCGTACGCGATCGCCGCGCCGATGCCGCGTCCAGCTCCGGTGACAAGCGCCACTTTGCCGGCAAGCCGTTTCATTTCTTCGCCCCTGCGCGGGCGATACGCAAACCGTTGATGAACGCCTTCGCATGCGACGCGGTCACGGCCGCGCTCTGGCCCGGCTTGTACAGCGCCGAGCCGAGACCGAAGCCGTTCGCGCCCGCGCTCAGAAACGGCCCCATGTTGTCCGGCGTGATGCCGCCTACCGGCACCAGCGGCACTTCCGCCGCGATCACCGCGCGCCATGCCTTCACTACCTGACAGCCCAGTTGTTCGGCGGGGAACATCTTCAGCACGTCCGCGCCGTTCTTCAGCGCGATGAACGCTTCCGTGGGCGTCGCGACACCCGGCGAGCAGGCCATGCCTTGCGCTTTGGCGGCGCTGACCACGTCCGGGTCGCTATGCGGCATGACGATCAGTTCGCCGCCCGCCGACTTCACGTCGTTGACGAAACTGGGATGCAGCACCGTGCCCGCGCCGACGATCGCGTCGGCCGGCAGCGCCTTGCGGATCGCGGCGATGCTGTCGAACGGTTGCGGCGAATTCAGCGGCACTTCGACGATCCGGAAACCGGCTTCGTAAAGCGCCTGACCGTGAGCGGCGGCATCCGCGGGCGTCACGCCGCGCATGATCGCGATCAGCGGACACGCTTCGAACGCCGCGATCAAACCCGGGTGCGGCAGATACGGAGCGGGCAGATTGATATGAGGTTGCATGTCGGTTCCTTGTTTCGTGAGCGGCGGTGCTGCCGGTTAGCCCGCACGCGCCGCTTGGGGCGCAGGTTTGACGAGCCCCGCCTGCGAGGCGACGCGCCACAAGCCGCGCTCGGTGGCGTGCTTGACCAACTCCGCCTGGGTGCAGCCGAATTGCGTCAGCGCGAGGCGATAGCGCTCGCACAACGCTTCGTTGCCGATCAGGCGCAGGCTTTGCCCGGCGAGTGCGCTTTGCTGTTGCGCGAGCACGGCGTCGAGGCCGGCCAGTTCGTGCCCGATCAGCAATCCCGACAGATAGTCGGGCTGCTGTTCACGCGAAAGTTGTCCGGTGAGGCCGAGCGTGCGCGCGCTAAATATGGTCGCGAGCACACCCGCCTGGCCCTTTTCCCGGGCGATGTTCACGCCATGCAGGAATGCGCCCGTATCCGGACGATCCGGCGTGTCCATCGTGCGGCCGAGGATCGTATGGTCGCGCAGGGCCGCGAATACTTCGCCGGTCATGAAGGTGTGAAAACGTTCGATCCGGCCCGCCTGCACCACCGCCCATTTCGCGTGAGTGCCGGGCAGGCCGATCAGCGAGCGCTTGCCGCTGTCGGCCGCGTTCGCGGCGCCCGCTTCCTGGCCGAGCGCGCCGAAAATCTGCGTTTCTTCACCGCGCATCACGTTGGGCAGTTCGCCACGTTGCAGGACGCCCGGCACGATATGCAGCGTGACGCCGCACGCCGCCTTGACGCGAACGATGCCGGCCACCAGCGCATCGGCGCTCGCCGGCGTGTCCACGTACGGCGCTTCCAGCCAGCCTTGTGCGCTGCCGACCATCCCTGCCGCGATCACCGGCACGGCGGGCGCGTGCTCGAGCCAGGCGCCGCAGGCGTCGTCGAAAGCCGCGTCAAAGCCGCCCTGATCCGCGCTGCACGGCAGGTTCATGATGCCCGCCGCCGAGCCGCGCGTGGCCAGCACGTTGCCGGACGCGTCGTACAGATACGCGCGCAGCGACGTCGTGCCCCAGTCGAGCGCGATCAGCGCGGCGTGCGCGTGGCTGGCGTCGACCGCGCCTGCCGCCGCGTGACTGGCTGTCGGCGTGGGAGAACCCGCGTGCTTCATCGCTTGATCCTACGGGTGGCCGGTTGCGGGGCGCGCCAGCCGAGTTCTTCCGAGATCGCGCGTGCCTCGCGCTGCACGACCGGAATCAGTTCATCCATGCGTTCGAGCGACATGTACGGAATCGTGCTCGCCACCGAGAGCGCCGCCACCACGGCGCCCGAAGCATCGCGCACGGGCGCCGCGACGCAGCGGATCGACGCTTCGTTTTCTTCGAGGTCGAAGGTGTAGCCGCCCGCGGCGTAGTTGGCCATGCGTTGCATGAAGGTCTGCGCGTCGGGGCGGTTATCCGGCTTGAAGCTGACGCCGGCGAGCGCGCGCCGCGATGCGTCGAAGAGCGATTGCCAGACGTCCGGTGTGAGATCGAGCATCATCGCCTTGCCGATTCCCGTCGACGCCAGCGGCATGCGGTGGCCGACGCGCGAGCGCATTTCGAGGCCACGGGTGCCGGGGATCTTGTCGATGTACAGGACGTCGTCGCCGTCGCGCACGCCGAGGTGGATGGTGTCGAGGGTTTGCTCCGCAAGCGATTCGAGGTGCTGACGGGCAACCGCGGTGAGCGGCATCTGTTCGAGCGCGATGGTGCCGAGTTCGATCAGCTTCGGGCCGAGCAGATAGCCGCCTTGCACCTGGCGCAGATAGCGCGCTTGCACGAGGCTGCTCACCAGTCGATGCGTCGTGCTGCGGGTCGTGCCGAGCGCGGCGCCGAAGGTGCGCAGGTCGCGTACGCCGGCGGCGGCGGCTTCCAGGATCGCGAGGCCGCGCAGCAGCGTTTGCGTGCCGGCTTGTTGCGGTGTGATGTCGAGCAGCGTGCTGGGTAAGGCGATTCCGTCGACCGGAGGCGGTTGGATTCCTGTGCTGGCGCGAGGCACTTTGGCGGCGGGCGAGGGACGCGGGGCGGCGCGGGGCGCCTGATCGGCGGATGGCGCCAGATCGGCTTCGGACGCGGTCGCGGCGTGAGTGGGCATCGCTTTGTTCATGGCGATTCGCTTTTCGGTGGTTTTCTTTGCGCTTACAGCGCGGGGCCGGAGAGAAGGCCTTGGGTGCTCGCCGTGCGGCGGGCGCGGGGGTGCTGCCTTTGGGTTTTAGGCATGGTTGGGCTTTGTCTCCGGTTTTTTTTGCTGCTGCTTTTTTGGCTTTTTGGCGCTTTGGCGGCGGAAGGGTTGCTTTGCCGGTGCGGCGCTTTGGGCGGCGGGTTGGATTGTAGGGCGGTTTTTGAGAAAGCTCCAATATGTGAATGTTTGATTCATATAATGGGATTTTTGGTTGACGTGGGCTTTTTTGTGTCTGTGTTCTTGGTGTCTTGGTCTTTCCTTGCATTCACGGTGGCGCGTGACGCTCGGCAAGGTCGCGGACGACATGGACGCGGAGCGTGCCCGCGAACTGGTGCTGGACCAGATCAGGCGCACGGACCTGACGGCGGACACGCCGGCCTGTGCGCGTGCTGAATCCTCGTTGCGATCAATACCGCGCTGCGCCGTTCGGAACTGCTGCGCATGCGTTGGACCGCGATTGACTGGAAAGCCAGGACGGTGAACGGCGAGCCGTGGTCATCGAAGGTCAAGCGGCACCGCGCGGTGCCGCTGAACGACGAGGCCTTGGCCGTGCTCAAGGCGTGGCGCCGTCGGACCCGGTTTGAATTTGTGTTCACCAACGAGATAGGCGAACGCCTACGCGAAGTGCGCGACTGGACGAAGATCAGGCGCGCCGCGAAGGTCGAGAGCTTCCGCTTCATGGACACGCGCCACCACACCGCCACCCGACTGATTAACGAAGGCGCGAGCGAGTATCTCGCCCAGAAGATTCTCGGCCATATGGACGGCCGCATGACGCCGCGCTACCTCAAGGCACGCGAAACGAAGCTGCATGAGACGCTGGCCATCCTCGATCGTGCATATATCAACCGCACTGGCCGAGGCCGCCCAGGCTGATCCTGGCGCGCCCGGACGAACAGAAAGCCCGCGTGGCGCACGGGCTTTCTGTTGCCTTCGACAGTTGCTGCTGTCGGCGATTGATACGAATCTCGTTAAGATCCGACTCGCTCGCTATCTTGTCTAGCGCTGCGGTCAATGTGGCCGCGATTGGCGCCGTTATAGCTCCCCGATACTGTGCGGCGCGATAAATTCGATCAACGTGCCGGGAATGACCGTACCTGTATCGGGGCCGAACGTGCTAGCAACGACACGCCCACGAGCAACCAAATCGCTGGTCAACCGGCTGGCTTAAGGCTTGGGCTCGTTTGCGCTCGTGCGCAACCTGAACGTCTTGCCGTCAAACGCGTAATAGTAGGTGCCGCGCTCTGTGCTTTCGTTACGGCTACCATGCACTCCAAGCAGGCAACTGTCTGCGCGGTAAGAAAGCGGCTCGGTTACATCTATCGGCCAGTCAAAGACTGTGAACGGCAGTGAAGTGACGCGGCCGGATTTGGCGTCGATGGCCGCCGCCATGACGCAACCAGACCCGCATCCCCAGGTCACAAGAACATAATGCCCAGCGAAATTTACCGGCCCGTGGGCCGCGTCACGAATAACGGTCCTGTATTGCCGTCCCCTGGTATCGGCAAATGTCAGGCGGTGGCACCGAAATGTGTCCTGACTCAACCGCTGCGGGACACTCCGTGAACTTGGGAAGGGAGTCTGCGTGGGCCAGAGTGGATACCGCGCTAAACATGAGGCCGGCAAAAAGAGTTGGAGACAGGCTCATCGCTCAGTACCAGTGATGCTTCTGCCAGAATGACTTGGCGGCATGCGCGGAATGATAACGGCCATAAATGTAGCGTACGTGTGTGAAAACATTCAACCAATCGGCCACGAATGTGTAAGCCGCTTTCTTTGCCTACTTTCTTTGCCGCGGCCGCAAAGAAAGTGAATGCCGCCCCGCACAAGGGGCAACGCTAATAAACCACCGTGAATGTAAGGAAAGGCCAACACCCCAGAACCACAACCCAACAAGCGCCGCACAGGCAAAAAAATCTAATCAGGCAACTCCGCCGCCCCCATCCTCCGGGCAATAACCCGCGAGCGCTGCGCCAGATACGGCGACCCTCTATGCTCATCAAAATACTTAGGCTGCGGCAACATAACTGCCAAACGAGCCGACTGCGCAGCAGTCAACTTACTGGCCGAGGTCTTGAAATAATAATGAGCTGCCGCCTCAGCCCCATAAACCCCATTCCCCCACTCAACGGAGTTGAGGTAAATCTCAAAAATCCGTTCCTTATCCATCAAGGTCTCAAGCATCCACGTAATGATGAGTTCCTGCCCTTTCCGGATATAACTTTTCTCCCGCGACAAAAACAGATTCCGCGCCAACTGCTGGGTAATCGTGGACCCACCACGAACAATCTTGCCCTTAGCCTTATTCCGCTCCCATGCCTGCAAAATAGCGTCCGTCTCATACCCATTGTTATTAACAAAATTCGCATCTTCAGAAGCAATGATCGCCCGCTTCAGATTGCGCGAAATCTGGTCATACGGCACCCACGTATGCTGCATGGAAAGATCCGGCCGATCCTGCGACAACCGCCACGCGTCCGACCGCATAAACGAGGTAGTCCGCGGATTCACGTAATTCCACACCGCGATCTGCGCGAAGTAAAACGCCTGCGTCGCGAGCCACGCAATCGCCACCACCGCCCCCAGATAAAACATCCACCGCACCGGACCTGGCCGGCTCACGCGCCGCGTTGCTGTCATCGTGCTCGAGATCCTCGTGTCGGTGAGTGCGGCAAGGTGACGCGCAACTTTATGCGTGCGACGGCGCCGCCAACAGCGCCCGCAATTCGGCCAGCACCGGCGCGCCGTCAGGCCGCACGCCGCGCCACACGTAAAACGATTCGGCGGCCTGCTCGACCAGCATGCCGAGTCCATCGGCGCCGCGCGCGCCCAGTTTCCGCGCGTGCTCCATGAATACCGTCGGATGCGCGCCGTACATCATGTCGTAAGCGAGCGTGCCGCTGCCGAACGCGCGGTCGTCGCACTCGGGCAACGACGCGTCCAGGCTCCCTGCCGTCGCGTTCACGATCACGTCATACGTGCCCGCTTCGATCGCCCGCGCGCTGCCGCCGCTCAGACGGCAGGCCGCGTCGCGCGCGGCCTGCGCGAACTGCTCGACCAGCGCTTCGGCCTTCGCCGCCGTACGATTGACGATGGTCAGCGTATGCGGCGCACGCTCCAGCATCGGCAGAACCACGCCGCGCGCGGCGCCGCCCGCACCCAGCAACAGAATGCGCGCGCGCTTCAGGGACACGCCGAGATTCACCTCGATATCGCGCACGAGACCAAAGCCATCGGTGTTGTCGCCGTAAATACCGTTCGCATCGACGCGTAACGTGTTCACCGCGCCCGCGACGGCCGCACGCGGCGACAACGTGTCGGCGAACGCGTGCGCTTCGAGCTTGAACGGCACGGTCACGTTCAGGCCGCGCCCGCCTGCTTCGATAAAAGCCCGCACGGACGGCACGAACGCATCCACCGGCGCGAGCAGGCGGCCGTACTCGACAGGCTCGCCGGTCTGCGCGGCAAAGCGGCCGTGAATGAACGGCGACTTGCTATGACCGACCGGATTGCCGATGACCGCGTAACGGTCGAGTGAATCGCTGGCGCTCATCGTCCCGGCTCCGCGACATGCTGATGCGTGGTGGCATCGCTCGCGCTTTCGCTTTCGCTTTCGCCTTTGCCTTCGCCACTTGCGGCGTCGCCCGGCGCGGTCGCCGCCTCGTCGCCGTCGAGTTCGGCTTCGGCCTGAGCCTCGGCTTCGCCTTCGGCGCTCTCGTCGGGGGCGTCGATGATTTCTTCTTCGCCCTCGTCCGCTTCTTCAGCCTCGCTGCCGCTCGTCACGGTCGGCGCGTCGAGCACGTGCAGGAGACGCACGGACGCTTCGACGGTCAATTCATCGATCGACATCACTTCCATCTGCAAACGCGTGCCGCGCGCATGCACGCCGAGGCCCGGCACATGCAGCAGCAGAGGAATCTCTTCGAGGCGCACCAGATCGCCCTTCACCACCGACGCCACCACCTGCTTCCTGTTCTCCTGCTTCAGCCAGCGCAGGCACCAGAAGTACTCCATGCGGCGCTGGTGATCGGCGTACGCGGTATAGGTGTCGTCGAAACCTTGCACGACGGCAAACAGGTCGGCGTCTTTCGGCTTGAACGGCGCGGCCAGTTTCGCGGTCACCCCATGCTGCACGCAGGCGATCAGTTGCCACTGGTTCACCAGGTCGACATAACGGCGCAGCGGCGACGTGCTCCACGCGTATTGCGTGACGCCGAGGCCTTCGTGCGGCGCGGCATTGGTCTGCATGCGCGTGCGCTTGGGGCCGGTCGGCGCGCCGAATGCACGCTGCGTGCGATAGATGCCCGGCACGCCGTGATCATGCAGAAATGCGCCCCATGACGAGTTCGCGAGAATCGCCAGTTCGGCGACGATCGTATCGAGCGGCGAACCACGCCGGCGCGGCGTGATCGTGACGTGCTCGCCTTCCACGTAGAAGTTGAAGTCGGTATTGCGCTGCACTTCGCGACGCAGACCATAACCGGCGCGAGCGGCCTGACGCTTTTCGAACAGCGCCTGCGCGAACGGCCACAACACGGCGATGTCGTCCTTGTGCGGATAGTCGCCGGCGCCGGCGGCCAGCGCCTCTTCGGTGACCAGTTCGTCGAGCGTGTTGTGGCGCAGATTGTTCTTCACGAACACGCGCTCGGCGCGCGTTTCGCTCGCGACGATTTCCTGCGTCTCGCGATTGACGATCACATACAGCGAAAGCGCCGGGCGCAAGCCGCCTTCGGCCAGCGTGAACGCTTCGACGACGCTGTCGGGCAGCATGGTGATCTTGTCGCCCGGCATATACACGGTGGAAAGGCGCGTGCGCGCGATCGCGTCGACCTCGTCGCCGCGCTGAATGCCGAGCGCCGGCGCGGCGATATGCACGCCGATCCGCACGCGGCCATCCGCCAGATGCTCGACGGAGAACGCATCGTCGATTTCGGTGGTGGTGATGTCGTCGATCGAGAACGCCTGCACGTCCGCTTCCGGCAGATCTTCCGGCACGCTGCCTACGGTGACCGGCGGAAAGCCGGTGCCGTGCGGGAAAAACTCGGAGAGGAATTTCGCTTCGTGCAACGCACGCGCCGACGGAATGGCGCCGCATTCGAGCATCAGGCGCGCTTGCGAAATGCCGCGCGCCGCCGCAGCGCCTTCGAGCGCCTTGTATTCGATCGTGTTCTTGTCGGGCCTGGTCAACAGCGCCAGCGCCTTGCTGCCGGTAAAGGCTTCCGGCAGCCGGCCGGCCTTCAACTCTTCTTCATAGCCGGCCTGCACCAGCGCCTGCTGACGCTTGCGCTCCAGCCCGGCGAGCGCCATCTTCAGTTGCTCCTGCGGCGCGCGCTGATAGATGCCACGGCCCTTGCGGCGGAAATACACTGGCGAGCCATGCAGGCGCAGCACCAGCGCGGCGCGCTCGATCGAGCCGAAGCGTTCGCCAAAGTACTCGGCGCCAAGCGTGGCGAACTGGAATTCGTCGTCAGGCGCGCATTCCCACAGGAAGTCCAGATCGATCTCCTGCGCGGCGGCGTCGGCCTGCTGCATCAGTTCGGCCGCACTCGGCTTGTCGAATTCGATCAGCACATCTTTCGCGCGCACCTTGGCGCGGCGGCCGCCCGGCAACTCGACCTGAAAAGCGTCGCCCTGGCGCGACAGCACGCTGCCGGCCTTGAAACTGCCCGATTCCTCGAAGAAAACGTTCACTCAATACTCTCGTTCTGACTTGCATCTGCCGGCGCGCCCGATCTTGCTCAGCGATCGGTCACTGCGTGCGCGGCACGGCAACGTGTTCGTGGTAGTGGATCCGCGGCGCGATACGCGCGCGCCGGCGGCATGAATCTGATGAGCAGCGGCTAATGCCCCGCTGCCGGAATGCCCGGCCTCAGGCGGCTTCGCGCGGCGCCGGCGGCTCGACGTCTTCCGCGTCGCAAAAAGCCAGCACTTCGTCGACGTATTGCGCGAACTCGCTGATCGCGTGGTCACTCCCTTCGATCAGCGTAGTGCGTGCGCCGGGATAGTGCGCGAGCATTTCGCGGTAGTCGAGCACTTCGTCGCCGGTGGCGGCTATCAAATAATAGCGTTCGGGCCGCGTGATCGACGCGACGCCGAGCTCGCGCAGCTCATCCAGATGATGCGGCTCGACGACGATGCTGCCGCCGCCGTGCCACAACGGCTGCTCGCCGAGATAAGCGCTCAGATCGCGCTGCGGTACGACCGCCGGGTTCAGCAGCACCGCCGGCCAGCCGTGCTTCTCGGCCAGATAGGTGGCGAAGTAGCCGCCCAGCGAACTGCCGATCAGCGTGACGTTTTCTGGTTTCGCGGCAGCTACCAGCGATTCGGCAAGCGCCACCGTCTCGAACGGTGAAACCGGCAGCATGGGGCAGCACCATTCGTCGCCGCGGCCAAGTTCGACGAGCCGCGCCGCCAGCACGCGCGCCTTGAACGAATTGGGTGACGAGCGGAAACCGTGCAGATAAAGGATCACGAAGTGCCTCGCGCGGAAAGAGCGTCGAGCAGTTTCTGATGCACGCCGCCGAAGCCGCCGTTGCTCATCACCAGAATCTGGTCGCCGGGGCGCGCTGCGTGGACTACCGCTTTGACCAGCGCGTCGAGATTGTCGAAGGCCTGCGCCTTGCCGCCGAGCGGCGCGAGCGCCTCGCCGAGGTTCCAGCCGAGCGCGTCGCGGCCGGTCGGCGCGCCGTAGCCGAATACGAGATCGGCGTCGGCAAGGCTGGCCGGCAACTGCGCTTTCATCACACCAAGCTTCATGGTGTTCGAGCGCGGCTCCAGCACGGCGAGAATGCGCGTGTTGTCACGGCCCACGCGGGCGCGCAGCCCGGCCAGGGTCGTGTCGATGGCGGTGGGATGATGCGCGAAGTCGTCGTAGACGGTCACGCCGTCGACACTGCCGCGCACCTCCATGCGACGCTTGACGTTGCGAAAGCTCGCCAGCGACTGGGCGGCCTGCGCTGGCGGCACGCCGACATGGCGCGCGGCGGCGATCGCGGCTAGCGCATTCATGCGGTTGTGCTCGCCCTGCACCTGCCACTCGACCACGCCGACGCGTTCGCTGTTGTGATAGACGGCGAAACGCTCGTCGACGGGCACGCCGTCTTCCGCCGGCAGGGTTTCCCAGCCGCCCTGCACGCCGAAGCGCTCCACTTCGCTCCAGCAACCGCGCGTCAGCACGCGCTCGAGCGCGTCTTCACGGCCGTTCGTCACGATCCGGCCAATGCCCGGCACGGTGCGGATCAGATGGTGGAACTGCGTTTCGATCGCGGCCAGATCGGGGAAAATGTCCGCGTGATCGAATTCGAGGTTGTTCAGCACGGCAGTTTTGGGCCGGTAGTGGACGAACTTGGAGCGTTTGTCGAAGAAGGCCGTGTCGTACTCGTCGGCTTCGATCACGAAGAAGCTGGAATCGGTCAGCCGGGCCGACACGCCGAAATTCAGCGGCACACCGCCGATCAGGAAGCCCGGATTGAGGCCGGCGTCTTCGAGCAGCCAGGTCAGCATGGAGCTGGTGGTTGTCTTGCCGTGCGTGCCGGCCACCGCCAGCACCCATTTACCGTTCAGCACATGCTCGCCGAGCCATTGCGGACCGGAGGTATACGGCAGGCCGCGGTCGAGAATGGCTTCCATTAGCGGGTTGCCGCGCGAGACCACGTTGCCGATCACGAACAGGTCCGCGTTCAGGCCGTTCAGCTGGTCCGCGTCGTAACCTTCTATCAGACCAATGCCTTGCGCCTCCAGCTGCGTGCTCATGGGGGGATAGACGCCGGCGTCGCAACCCGTCACGGTGTGGCCCGCGCCGCGCGCGAGGACCGCGAGACCGCCCATGAACGTGCCGCAAATACCGAGGATGTGGATGTGCATAAGCCTGTCGTGCCGCGCGGGCGTTTTTCCTGGAAGGGCCCCTAACCTGCCGCTTCGCGCCAGGCCCCCGAGGGGGCAAGAAAACCTGGGGCGGCCCGGCGTTTTCCTGAGAGGGATGGGAGCGCAGAAGAGCGGCCGAAACGACCGTCTGCAAAGGACGCTATTGTAACCGACGCCTCCGGATCGCCCTACGAACGCCTGGTCCGCGCGGCCCGTGGCCCGACGCGCGCTGCGACCCGCCAGGAAAGGCCGTCATCATTCTCTAGTATGATCGGGGGATGGTTCGCAAATCACACTTCGATCCGCAGCGCGTGCGTGAGGAAATCGCCATCGCGGCTGCGCGCATGATCGCCGAAGACGGTCTGGATTACGCCACGGCGAAGCGCAAAGCGGCCCGGCAGGTTGTCGGCGAGAGCCGCGTTGCCGGCGAATGGCTGCCGGATAACGACCAGATTGAGGAAGAAATCCGGGAATATCAGTCGCTGTTTCAGGGTGACAGCCAGCCTGCGCTGTTACGTCGGCTGCGCTGTATCGCCGTCGACTGGATGGAGCGGCTCGCGCCGTTCAACCCCTATCTGACCGGCGCGGTGCTCGGCGGCACCGCCGGCGAACACTCGGACATTCACCTTCAGGTGTTCTGCGACAATCCGAAAGAAGTCGCGATCTACTTTCTGAACGCGAACATCCAGTACGACGTCTCGGAAACGCGGCATTTTGCCGGCCGCGGCTACGTCGAAACGCTCAGCTTCCTGTGGCGGCCCACTAACGAAGGGCGCGACGCGGAGCCGGTCGGCGTACACGTCGCGCTTTACGAGACCGACGACCTGCGCGGCGCGGTACGCGCCGACACGCGCGGCCGCACGGCGCGCGCGAACCTGCAGGCCGTTCAGACGCTGCTCGACAGCAGCGGCGTCGCTCCCTCAACCAACTAGACTGACCAGGATGAATATGAGACGGATTCTGGCGGGTGCGCTTATCGCCATCGTCGCTGCGGGCGGCGGTGTGCTGGCGAACCACTGGCTGAACGGCGGCGCCGAAGTCGCGCATGCGTCGCAGCCGGCTTCGGCCGAAAGCGCGGTCGCCCAACTGTGGACCGCGCCGGTGACCACGGTGGACGGCAAGCCACAGACGCTAAATTTGCTTAAAGGGCACCCAATCGTCGTCAACTTCTGGGCCTCGTGGTGCGGGCCTTGCGTCGAAGAAATGCCCGCACTCTCGCAGCTTCAGCACGATTACGCGAAAAAAGGCATCCAGTTCGTTGGACTTGGCGTCGATTCGGATAAAAACGTTCAGGCGTTCCTGCAAAAAGTGAAAGTGGCGTACCCGGTCTACGTAACCGGCTTCGGCGGCGCCGACCTCGCGCGCGCGTTCGGCAATACGGCGGGCGGCCTGCCCTTTACCGTCGTAATCGACGCAAAAGGCAACATTCGCTCGACAAAATTAGGACAAATCGACCCGCAAGCGCTGAAACAGACGCTCGACGCGCTTTAAATTTCACATTCTTTTGACACTCACTTACCTGTTGAACGCGCAAAAATACGCGCAAATCGCGCGGATTTGAGAGAAGATGAGCGCCCGCAGCCGTGGCAAAAGGGCGCCACAATCGATCCATACGCGCGGGAAACTAGACAAGTTTCTCTAATCAGCGCTAAAGTGCGCCCAATTCCACGGAAAAAGAAGCGACCATGACGCGACTGCTGGTACTGCACGGACCCAACCTCAACCTTCTCGGTACCCGGGAACCCGAGGTCTACGGTCGCGTGACCTTGCCGCAGATCGATCAGGCGCTGGCGGACCGCGCAGCGGACGCAGGCGCCGAACTCGCGTCGTTCCAGAGCAATCATGAAGGCGCTCTGGTGGACCGCATCCAATCCGCCCGGACTGAAAACACCGATTTCATATTGATCAATCCCGCCGCGTACACGCACACCAGCGTGGCCCTTCGGGACGCACTGGCGGGGGTCGGCATCCCGTTCGTCGAGATTCATCTGTCGAACGTGCATCGTCGCGAACCGTTCCGGCATCACTCGTATTTCTCCGACCAGGCGGAGGGCGTGATCTGCGGCCTCGGCTGGAAGGGCTATCTGTACGCGCTCGAATTCGCGCTCGACCGGCTCTCGGCCGGCTCGTCGCGCGGCTGATTCCAAACACGTCTAATTTGCGCCGGCTGCGCACGCGCCGGCACTTTACGCATTGAAAGGGGCTTCCTGATGGATCTACGTAAACTGAAAACTCTGATCGACCTCGTCTCGGAGTCCGGTATTTCCGAACTCGAAGTGACCGAGGGCGAAGGCAAGGTTCGCATCGTCAAGAATGCGCCGCCGGTTTACGTGCAACCGTCCGCCTCGTATGCGCCGCAATACGCGCAGCCGCTGCCCGCCGCTGGCGGCGAAGCGCCGGCAGCGGCCGCACCGGCCACGCCGGCCCCCGCCGCGCCGCAAGGCCATGTGGTGACCTCGCCGATGGTCGGCACCTTCTACCGCGCGCCGTCGCCGGGCGCCGATCCGTTCGTCCAGGTAGGCGACACGGTCAAGGAAGGCCAGACGATCTGCATTATCGAAGCCATGAAGCTGCTCAACGAAATCGAGTCGGACAAATCCGGCGTGGTGAAGGAAATTCTCGTCGAAAACGGCCAGGCGGTCGAGTACGGCCAACCGCTGTTCGTGGTCGGCTGACGCGGCACGCCTAGCGCACTGTTTTGCGCATGCCGCCCGCGCGCCCGCTATCAGGGCGCGCGACCGATCCTCTGAGGCAGCCGGCGTTGTGATCAACCCGGCGCCCATTGATGAGTCGAAAACCCGCTATGTTTGAAAAAATCCTCATTGCCAATCGTGGCGAGATCGCGCTTCGTATCCAGCGCGCCTGCCGCGAGCTTGGCGTCAAGACAGTCGTCGTCTATTCGGAAGCCGACAAGGAAGCCAAGTACGTGAAGCTCGCCGACGAGGCGGTCTGTATCGGCCCGGCGCCTTCGAACCTGAGCTATCTGAACATGCCCGCGCTGATCAGCGCGGCGGAAGTGACCGACGCCGAAGCAATCCACCCCGGCTACGGCTTCCTCTCGGAAAACGCCGACTTCGCCGAGCGTGTCGAACAGTCCGGCTTCACCTTCATCGGCCCGCGCCCAGAAACGATCCGGATGATGGGCGACAAGGTCACGGCCAAGCAGACCATGATCAAGACCGGCGTGCCTTGCGTGCCGGGTTCGGAAGGCGCGTTGCCGGAAGATCCGAAAGAGATCGTGAAGATTGCCCGCCAGGTCGGCTATCCGGTCATCATCAAGGCGGCGGGCGGCGGCGGTGGCCGCGGCATGCGCGTGGTTCACACGGAAGCGGCGCTGGTCAACGCGGTCAACATGACGCGCGAAGAAGCCGGCCGCGCGTTCGGCAACCCGCAGGTCTACATGGAGAAATTCCTGGAGAACCCGCGGCACATCGAAATTCAGGTGCTGGCCGATTCGTTCAAGAACGCAGTCTGGCTGGGCGAGCGTGATTGCTCGATGCAGCGCCGTCACCAGAAAGTGATCGAAGAAGCGCCGGCGCCGGGTATCGCGCGCCGCCTGATCGACCGTATCGGCGATCGTTGCGCGGACGCGTGCAAGAAAATGGGCTATCTCGGCGCGGGCACGTTCGAGTTCCTGTATGAGAACGGCGAGTTCTACTTCATCGAGATGAACACGCGCGTGCAGGTCGAGCACCCGGTGACCGAACTGATCACGGGCGTCGACATCGTGCAGGAACAGATCCGCATTGCGGCCGGCGAAAAACTCGCCTTCCGTCAGCGCGACATCGTGTTCAAGGGTCACGCGATCGAATGCCGGATCAACGCGGAAGATCCGTTCAAGTTCATTCCGTCGCCGGGACGCCTGACGTCGTGGCATATGCCGGGCGGCCCCGGCATCCGCGTCGACTCGCATGCCTACAACGGCTACTTCGTCCCGCCGAACTATGATTCGATGATCGGCAAGCTGATCGCTTACGGCGCGACGCGCGAGCAGGCGATCAAGCGCATGCGCATCGCGCTGTCGGAAATGGTGGTGGAAGGCATTCAGACCAACATCCCGTTGCACCGCGAGCTGATGCTGGACGCGAAGTTCGTCGAAGGCGGCACCAGCATTCACTACCTCGAAAACCGGTTGGCCGCGAAGCAGCAGGCCGCGCCGGAAGAAGCGTAACTCATGAGCTACCGGGAACTGATCGCCGAACTGGCACGCGAGCACGCGGAGGAATTCTCCGACGCGCTGCTCGAGTTGGGCGCGTTGTCCGTGTCGGTCGAAGACGCGGACGCCGACACGCCCGACGAGCAGCCGTTGTTCGGCGAGCCCGGTCTCACGCCGGATCGCACGGCATGGCAGCGTTCACGCGTGATCGCACTGCTCGCGCCGGAACACGAGCCGGCGGTACTGCTGACTGCCGCGGCCAATGAAATCGGCCTGGAAGCAGCGCCTTCGTTCACCGTGCGTGAAGTCGAGGAGCAGGATTGGGTGCGGCTCACGCAGTCGCAGTTCGATCCGATCAAGATCGGCGAACGCATCTGGGTCGTGCCGTCGTGGCACGATGCGCCGGACCCGGAAGCACTCGTGCTGGAACTCGATCCGGGACTCGCCTTCGGCACCGGCAGCCATCCCACCACGCGGCTTTGCATGGAATGGCTGGAGCAATCGGTGCAGCCCGGACAGTCCGTGCTCGATTACGGCTGCGGCTCCGGCATTCTGGCGATCCTCGCGAAGAAGTGCGGCGCCGATCCGGTGTACGGCATCGACATCGACCCGCAAGCGGTGGAGTCGGCACGTCATAACAGCGAGCGCAATCGCGCGGAAGTCACGTACGGTTTGCCCGACGAATGCCCCACCGGCGAGTTCGATATCGTAGTCGCCAATATCCTGTCCAATCCGCTCAAGCTGATGGCGTCGATGCTCTCGTCGAAGGTCAAGCCGGGTGGCCGGATCGCGCTGTCGGGCATTCTGGCGCGGCAGGCGGACGAAGTCGCGCAGGTCTACGCACGATGGATCGACATCAGCGTCTGGCGCGAACACGAAGGCTGGGTATGTCTGTCGGGAACGCGTCGCGAAAGCCATTAGAATAAGGCGTATTGTCCAACCAACGGCCCTTCGGCTCATCGGCTCAATATGCTCCTGGCGACGCGTTGCCCCTTCTGTGAAACCGTCTTCCGCCTGCAAACGGAACAGCTCGCGCTACGCCGCGGCCTCGTGCGCTGCGGGCATTGCCAGGAAGTGTTCGACGCGTCGAGCAGCCTGTTCGACATTACCGAAGGCGGCGACTTCTCCACCGCCAAACCGGTCGCCGCTGCCGCGGCGATCGAAGCGCTCTCGGGCGTGCGCCCGAAAGGTCCGGACTTCAGCGCCGAAGCATGGGATCCGTGGGCGCCGACACCCGATGCCGCAATCGACAACCGTCTGCGCCACAACGCCGGCAATGTGCCGCTCGCGCCGGTCTCCACCGGTGCAGGCATTGCGGTCACGCCGCGCCACGCTACGGAACCCGAATTGCCGGCCAGCGCATTCACCGCGCCCATTCCGCCTGACCACGAACCGATACTGGCGGACGCGCCGCTCGACCCCTTCGCCTATCCCGTCGATCCGCCCGTGGAAGAAGCGCCGCGCGTTTGGCACAAGACCGAGCGGGCTTCTGAATCGCCACTGGAGGAGCCGGTTCTGGATCAATCGGCTACCTTGCACGGCATCCCTGACAATGAGCCGCGTTTCGGTGTGGCCGGCATAGGCGCCGCCGGCATAAGCGCGACTGCGGGCGCAGGCACGGTCGCCTTCGGTACTGCCAGCCCCGCCGCTACCGCCGGCGCGGCGCCCGTCAGCAGCGCCCCCCCGCTCGCCGCCAGCGGCGAGCCCTTCTCCGTCCAGCCGGTCAACGACGGCGCCGATCCCTTCCCCGTCGTGCGCGAAACGCGCCCGGCCGAACCGCGGCGCATGGGCTGGATCATCGTCGGCTCGGTGGTGGCGGGGCTGTTGATCATCGCGCTGCTCGCGCAACTCGCGTGGTGGCAGCGCGAAACGGTGATGGTGTATTTGCCGCGCTCCCAGACGCTCTACGCGAAGGCCTGCTCGACGCTGGGCTGCCTCGTCACCCCACCGCACGACATCGACGGCTTGCAGGTCGAACCTTCCGATCTGCGGCAGATCGACGGCCCGCACAAGCTCGAACTGAAGATGCCGTTGCGCAACCGCTTCAATATCGCGCTCGCTTATCCGGCCATCGAACTCACGCTGCTCGACGACCAGAACAATGTCGCGGTACGCCGCGTGCTGTGGCCGCAAGACTATGTCCCGCCCGGCACGCCGATCGCGGCCGGCCTGCCCGCGCACACGACCCAGACCATGATCGTGCATCTCGACACGGGCAATGCGGTCGCTTCCAATTTCCGCGTGCAGATTTTTTATCCGTAACGCATTCTTGCGTGCCCGGCACCGACCGGGCGCGTCCACCGTCATCACTGACGAATTTTCGGAGCACAACAACATGAGTCAAGTCACGCTGGGTGGCAACCCGATTGAAGTAGCCGGCACGTTCCCGTCGGTGGGCCAGGCCGCGCCCGCTTTCTCGCTGGTCGGCAAGGATCTGAAGCCGGTTTCGCTGGCCGATTTCGCCGGCAAACGCAAAGTGTTGAATATCGTCCCGAGCCTCGACACGCCGACCTGCGCCACGTCGACCCGCAAGTTCAACGAAGCCGCCGCGAAACTGACCAACACGGCCGTGATCGTCGTGTCGGGCGATCTGCCGTTCGCCGCGTCGCGCTTCTGCACGACCGAAGGCATCGAGAACGTCGTCACCGCATCCACGTTCCGCGGCCATGAGTTCGCGCAAGCCTATGGCGTGGACGTGACGAGCGGCCCGCTGACCGGCCTGACGGCACGCGCCGTGGTGGTGATCGACGAGAACGACAAGGTCGTTCATGCCGAACTGGTCGGCGAGATCAAGAACGAGCCGGATTACGACGCAGCACTCGCCGCGTTGAAGTAACACCGTCGCATACGGACTCCGGCGCCGCGCTCCATGCGCGGCGCTGTCACATCGTCGTACCCATTCCCTTTATCGTTTTTACAGGACGCTCGCCTTGGCTACGCTGATTTGCGGCTCGCTCGCCTACGACAACATCATGACTTTCGAAGGCCGCTTCCGGGAGCACATCCTGCCGGAGCAGGTCCACATCCTGAACGTGAGCTTTCTCGTGCCGACCATGCGCCGGGAGTTCGGCGGCTGCGCGGGCAACATCGCCTACTCGCTGCATCTGCTCGGCGGCGACGCGCGCATCATGGGCACGCTCGGCTCGGTCGACGCGCAGCTCTACATGGACCGGTTCAGGCAACTCGGCCTGTCGACGGAAAGCGTGCTGGTGGTGCCCGACACCTATTCGGCCCAGGCGATGATCACCACGGATCTGGAAAACAATCAGATCACCGCGTTCCACCCGGGCGCGATGATGCAATCGCACCTGAATCGCGCCGATCAGGCCAAGGGCATTACGCTCGGCATCGTCGCGCCCGACGGCTACGACGGCATGATCCAGCATTCCGAGCACCTCGCGGCCGCGGGCGTGCCGTTCATCTTCGATCCGGGCCAAGGGTTGCCGCTCTTCGACGGTGCATCGCTGCGGCGCATGATTGAACTCGCTACCTATGTGGCTGTCAATGATTACGAAGCCAAACTGGTGAGCAACAAAACGGGTTGGTCGATCGAAGAAATCGCCGGCAAGGTCGAAGCGCTGATCGTCACGCTGGGCGAGCAAGGCGCGCAGATCCATCATGCCGGCGGCGTCGAAGAGATTCCTGCGGTCAAGGCACAGCAAGTGCTCGACCCCACAGGCTGCGGCGACGCATTTCGCGGCGGCCTGCTGTACGGCATCGAAAACAAGCTCGGCTGGGCCACCACCGGCCGGCTCGCAAGCCTGATGGGCGCGCTGAAGATCGAACACCAGGGCCCGCAAAACTACGTGCCCAGCCGGGCCGAGATCAACGAGCGGTTCAAGCAGGCGTTCGGATACGACCTGCCGTAATACCGAGAGCTATTGGAGTTTAGGGAATGAGAACAACGAGTCGCCTGATAGTGGCCGCCTTGATCGCCGGTTCGCTGGCCATGTCGGGGTGTGCGTACAACAGCAGCTCTGCGGACGTCTACACGGCGTCGCAGGCACAGCGGGAAGAAACGGTCCGCATGGGCACGGTGGACAGCGTGCGCGCGGTGAAGATCAGTTCGAACAACGGCCAGCCGAGCGGTCTGGGCGCGATCGGCGGCGGCGCGCTCGGCGCGGTTGCCGGCAGCGCGATCGGCGGCGGGCGCGGCTCGATCGTCACGGGCATTATCGGCGGTCTGGCGGGTGCCGTGGCCGGCAACTCGATCGAGAACGGCGTCGCCGTGCACGACGGCCTGGAGATCACCGTGCGCCTGGACAACGGCGACATGCGCGCCATCACCCAAAGCGCCACGGGCGAGATCTTCCGCGCCGGCGAGCGCGTGCGGCTGCTCTCCAGTGGAGGCGTCACGCGCGTCACGCACTAAGTTTCCCCTCTCGTGCGGCGAGGCTTTATGCCGCCGCGACGACCTCACACGCATGCCCTCCCCTGTGCATGCGTTTTTTTTCGCCTGCGGGTTTTGAAGCGTGCCTTAAAAGAAGGCGCCTGCGCCGGAGCAAAAAAAATCCCGTCGCCAGAAACCCGGCAACGGGACCCTGACCGAGTATCGCTCAGTCATGCTGCTACTTAAGCGCTACTCGATCATCGACACAGAGTACGATGTGCCGAAGTACTTCTACCGCTGATGCGCCAGCTTACGGACGGCTGCCCGTCGGGAACGGCCATGCTGCTGCCGGGTTCAGCGCGGTCTTCACCGTCGCCGCCGGTGCGCTCGAGACAGAAGTCGCAGCGGGTGCGGGAGCCGCCTTCTTGGCGACAGCCTTCTTCGCAGGGGCAGCCTTCTTGGCAGGAGCAGCGGCCTTCTTCGCGGCAGCCTTCTTGGCAGGCGCAGCCTTTTTAGCGGCAGCCTTTTTCGCGGGCGCAGCCTTTTTAGCAGCAGCCTTTTTCGCAGGCGCAGCCTTCTTGGCAGCAGCCTTCTTAGCCGGCGCAGCCTTCTTCGCTGCAGCCTTCTTGGCCGGTGCTGCCTTCTTTGCTGCAACCTTCTTCACTGCGGCTTTCTTGGCCGGTGCTGCCTTCTTCGCCGCAACCTTCTTCACTGCGACTTTCTTGGCTGCAACCTTCTTGGCCGGAGCAGCTTTCTTCGCTGCAACCTTCTTCGCCGGTGCTGCCTTCTTCGCTGCAACCTTCTTCACTGCGACTTTCTTGGCAGCGACTTTCTTCGCCGGAGCGGCCTTCTTAGCCGGAGCAGCCTTCTTTGCTGCGACCTTCTTCGCTACGGGTTTCTTCGCGGCGGCTTTTTTTGCAGTTGCCATCATTTTCTCCTTCAGGTTTTCAGATGAGAGTCAGTTCAAACTACACCCTTCGTCAAAACCCGCTTCCCGCGGACGCTTCTCAGGGCGCGCGCTACGAAGCGGGCTATTCATCGGCGTACGCAGGTGCTGCGCGCTTACGCTAATGAATGCGGTAAGGCGCGCCGTGCCACAAGGCACCGCGCGCCAGATCTGTTCGGCGTTGAATCTCAACGCCGGCAATTGCTTGATCGAGCCGCCGGCGATCGCGCCAGCGGCTTTTTCCGGGGGGAAGTTTGCCCATCCCACTGAAGGGTTCGCAAAGTGCCTGTCATAGTTGTGGGCCGCGAAGGCACGCGGCGCACCGGGCATGCTTTGCATCAGGCGATTCTGCTCCTAACCAAAATTGCCGCGGCCCGAGCCAACGGCATCCCCATCGATGAATGCATCTGCAGCACGAACCCGGATCACTCCCAGGTCAGCGCGCCGCCAGTCTGATATTCGATCACTCGCGTCTCGAAGAAGTTTCGTTCCTTCTTCAGGTCGATCATCTCGCTCATCCACGGGAACGGGTTTTCCTCGTTCGGGTACAGCGGATCGAGACCGATCTGCTGGCAACGGCGGTTGCAGATGAAGCGCAGATAGCTCTTGAACATCGACGCATTGAGGCCGAGCACCCCGCGCGGCATCGTGTCTTCTGCGTAACGATACTCAAGTTCGACCGCCTGCTGGAAGATCTCGCGGATTTCCGCGCGGAACTCAGCCGTCCAGAGTTGCGGGTTTTCGAGTTTGATCTGGTTGATCAGGTCGATGCCGAAGTTGCAGTGCATCGACTCGTCGCGCAGGATGTACTGGTACTGTTCCGCCGCGCCCGTCATCTTGTTCTGGCGACCCAGCGCCAGGATCTGGGTAAAGCCGACGTAGAAGAACAGCCCCTCCATCACACACGCGAACACGATCAGCGAGCGCAGGAGCGTCTGGTCTGCCTCGAGCGTGCCGGTCTTGAAGGCCGGATCGGTCAGCACGTGGATGTACGGAATCAGGAATTCGTCTTTCGCGCGGATCGAGGAGACCTCGTGATACGCGTTGAAGATTTCGCCTTCGTCGAGACCTAGTGATTCGACGATGTACTGGTAGGCATGCGTGTGGATCGCCTCTTCGAACGCCTGGCGCAGCAGGAACTGGCGGCATTCGGGCGCCGTGATGTGGCGGTAGGTGCCCAGCACGATATTGTTGGCGGCGAGGGAATCGGCCGTCACGAAGAAGCCCAGGTTGCGCTTGACGATGCGGCGCTCGTCTTCGGTCAGACCGTTCGGGTCTTTCCAGAGGGCGATGTCGCGCGACATGTTCACTTCTTGTGGCATCCAGTGGTTGGCACAACCAGCCAGATACTTTTCCCACGCCCATTTGTATTTGAACGGCACCAACTGATTGACGTCGGTCTGGCCGTTGATGATGCGCTTGTCGGCGACGTTGACCCGCGCTTCCGAAACGGCAGCCGTTCCAGCCGCAGCGTTGGTCACATGAGCGACGGGAGCGACAGCAATGTCGTTCGCGAAGACGTCTTGAGCCGAGGGAGCATGAGGAGCGGAACGCGTTCCGACTTGCGAACCGACAGCCGATCCCGCAGCGTTGCGCAACACATTCTGTTGCGTAGCGCTCGAGGGAGTTACGGCAGTGATCTCGTCATCCCAGTTGAGCATAAATGTCACCATCAATTTAGAACGGTTTGTACCATCTTTTCACGAGCGATAAAAGAGTTCGCTGATGAAAAATCCTGTTTTCGATTCGCGTTGCTACGTTCATACAACACTTTGTTCAACAGAGTGTGTGCGTCGCCTCGTGTGAAGCGTGTTGAACGTGTGTCGTCGAGGTGCTTCGCGAACTCGAAGAGCAACGTGCCGAAGCATCGTTTCGCTGCTCTATCTATCTGTATTGCGGAGCGTGCCTGTAGCGTCTTGCGACTGCTTGCCGCGATCCGGCCGGCGTGTCGATCGACCATCGATCGAAGCGTGTAGTGCGCGCACTGTGTCGCGCGCTTCGTCTGGTGCTGCCGACTGCTGACTGCTGATTGACCGGGTCACGATGGCCGCTTCGCCACTTCAGCGAACTGCGCTGCTTCGCTACCGGTGCGATGAGCGGCGCGCTTCGTACTTCACTCGCCGCGCCGCTCATCGACTCCATTTCCATTCACTTCTATCTGTCTTCTATCTGGTTCGCTGCTCGCTGCATGCGGGTCATTACCTACAACCCGTCAGCAAGCAGCGATCCTGCTGCCGGCTTCGTGCTTGCCTGCCTGTTACTGGCAAGCCTCGCACTCGTCGAAGCCAGGATCGCCCGGACGCATCATGCACACCGGACCATCCGCTTCCGGCGCTGCTTCAACCGCGACTGCTGGCGCGGCCGCTGCAGCCTGAAAGCCACCTGCGGCACCACCAGCCGCACCGTTGTTCGCACCGAAACCACCGGCTGCGCCACCCGCGGCACCGCCCGAACCTTCGCCGCCACCCGAGCTCACCGCATTCAGCGCGCCGTGCGCCACCGTCGATTTCTCGACGTGGGTCGCCGCCATCGTGCGGAGGTAGTACGTGGTCTTCAGGCCACGCACCCAGGCGAGCTTGTAGATCTCGTCGAGCTTCTTACCCGATGCGCCGCCCATGTAGATGTTCAGCGACTGCGCCTGGTCGATCCACTTCTGACGACGCGACGCCGCTTCGACCAGCCACTTCGGATCGACTTCGAACGCGGTGGCGTAGATCGCGCGCAGGTCGGCCGGAATACGGTCGATGCGCGAGAGCGTGCCGTCGAAGTACTTCAGGTCGGCGACCATCACTTCGTCCCACAGGCCGCGTGCCTTCAGGTCGCGCACCAGGTAGTCGTTGACCACCGTGAATTCGCCCGACAGATTCGACTTCACATACAGGTTCTGGAAGGTCGGTTCGATACAGGCCGACACGCCGATGATGTTCGAGATCGTCGCCGTCGGCGCGATCGCGACGCAGTTCGAGTTGCGCATGCCGTAGGTGGCGATGCGCGAACGCAACTCGGTCCAGTCCATCGACTCGCTCGAATCGACTTCCACATAACCGCCGCGTGCTTCGGCGAGCAGCTTCACCGAGTCTTGCGGGAGGATGCCGCGATCCCACAGCGAGCCACGGTAGCTGGAGTAACGGCCGCGCTCCTGCGCCAGTTCCGTCGACGCGTAGTAAGCGTAGTAACAGACCGCTTCCATCGACGTGTCGGCGAACTTGACCGCTTCTTCCGACGCGTACGGCGTGCGCAGCAGGTGCAGGCAGTCCTGGAAGCCCATGATGCCCATGCCGACCGGACGGTGCTTCAGGTTCGAGTTACGCGCCTTGGCGACCGCGTAGTAGTTGATGTCGATCACGTTGTCGAGCATGCGCATCGCCACGCTGACGGTGCGCTTGAGCTTGTCGTGGTCGAGCACGAGCGTGCCGTCGGCCTGTTCCTTCAGGTGAGCGACGAGGTTCACGGAGCCCAGGTTGCAGACGGCGATTTCAGCGTCGCTCGTGTTCAGCGTGATTTCCGTGCACAGGTTCGACGAGTGGACGACGCCGACGTGCTGTTGCGGCGAGCGCACATTGCACGGATCCTTAAACGTGATCCACGGGTGGCCGGTTTCGAACAGCATGCCCAGCATCTTGCGCCACAGTTGCGCCGCGGGGATCTTCTTGAACAGCTTGATCTCGCCGCGCGCGACCTTGTCTTCGTAAGCCGTGTAAGCCGTTTCGAACTCGGCGCCGAACTTGTCGTGCAGGTCCGGGCAGGTGGACGGCGAGAACAGCGTCCAGTCGCCGCCTTCCATCACGCGCTTCATGAACAGGTCGGGAATCCAGTTCGCCGTGTTCATGTCGTGGGTACGTCGGCGGTCGTCGCCGGTGTTCTTGCGCAGTTCGAGGAATTCCTCGATGTCCAGGTGCCACGTTTCCAGGTACGCGCACACCGCGCCCTTGCGCTTGCCGCCCTGGTTCACGGCGACCGCCGTGTCGTTCACCACTTTCAGGAACGGCACCACGCCTTGCGACTTGCCGTTGGTGCCCTTGATGTGCGAACCGAGCGCACGCACGCGCGTCCAGTCGTTGCCCAGACCACCGGCGAACTTCGACAGCAGCGCGTTTTCCTTCAGCGCTTCGTAGATGCCGTCGAGGTCGTCGTCGACCGTGGTCAGGTAGCACGACGACAGTTGCGAGCGGCGGGTGCCCGAGTTGAACAAAGTGGGCGTGGACGACATGAAGTCGAAGGTCGACAGCACGTTGTAAAACTCGATCGCGCGCGCTTCACGGTCGATCTCGTTCAGCGACAGGCCCATCGCGACACGCATAAAGAATGCCTGCGGCATTTCGATGCGCACGCCGTCGTGATGCAGGAAGTAGCGGTCGTACAACGTTTGCAGACCGAGGTAGCCGAATTGCAGGTCGCGGTTGTTGTCGAGCGCGGCGCCGAGACGCTTCAGGTCAAACTGCAGCAGCTTGTCGTCGAGCAGTTCGGCTTGCACGCCGCGCTTGATGAACTGCGGGAAGTATTCCGCGTAGCGCTCGCCCATTTCCGTTTGCGTGACTTCCTCTTCGAGGATCTCGCGACGAATGGTGTGCAGCAGGATGCGCGCGGTGACCTGGCTATAAGCCGGATCCTTTTCGATCATCGTGCGGGCAGCCAGGATCGCCGAATCGTAGACCTGGCTCATCGGCACGCCGTCGTACAGATTCTTGACCGTTTCCGCGATGATCGGATCGGCGCTCACCGCGTCGCCCAGGTTCGAGCAAGCCAGTTCGATGATGCCGCGCAGCGCGGCCATGTCCAGCGGACGCGTGACGCCGTTGTCGGTCACGTTCAGACCCGGCGTGTTCGCCACGATCTGATCGTCATGACCGCGAGCCTGGGTGCGCTTCTCGCGATACAGCACGTACGCACGCGCGACGTTGTGCTCGCCGCCGCGCATCAGCGCGAGTTCCACCTGATCCTGAATGTCTTCGATATGGAACGTACCGCCGTTCGGGCGGCTGCGCACGAGCGCGCGCACCACGTTCTGCGTGAGTTGCTCGACCAGTTCGCGCACGCGCGCCGACGCGGCGCCTTGACCACCGTTGACGGCCAGAAATGCCTTCGTCACGGCGATGGCGATTTTCGACGGTTCGAACGACACGACACTGCCGTTACGACGGATCACCTTGTAGTCGGCGAAGGTCGCTTGCGGCGCGAGCGCTTGTGCGCCTTGTGCCTGGCCAAAGGCCTGGCCAGTCGGTGAGCCCTCATACCGGGTCGTCACGTTGTCGGTGGTTTGCATGTGCAAAGCTCCTGGTCCTGGAAATGTTGCGGGAAGATCCGCGGATTAAAACGACCGCTGCGCCGGCGCGTGCGCAAGCGATGGGGTGCAGGAAAAAGGCCGGCTGAGCCGGGTGGCGGGATGCGACAGCGATGAAGCCTGATTCGAATTGATAACGGTCTTCACGGTGTGTGTCGCGATCACTGGCTAAGCCCTTTTCCTGAAGGTTTTCTGGATGCCGCCGGTGGTCTCGCCGGCCGCGCCACAGGAATTTTTTCTCTGCCTGGAATGCTTGCGGCGCCGTGCTCGGGAGCGGGGCGCCGCTGACTTATTCACCCAGTTGTGCACCAGGTTATTCACATGGTTATGCACAGTACAACACAAGATATAGTGCACAACGGGTTTTGTGGCACCAAGTATAGTGGAGATTCGAGACAGGTCAAATCGTTTTATTTTGTTTCGAAAGGGTTGACAACGCATCGCGCGGCGCGAAGCCGACTCCCCGGAGAACAAGGCAGCGCCTTGTTCTCCTCGCATCACGCGAAGTCGCACGAAGGGCCGTTACCGCGTTTTGGAAAACTTGAGATAGGGGAAATACTGAGCGGCGAGCGAGGTGTCGCGCTGCAGACGCTGCCAGTCGAAATGCGGCCCCGGATCGGTCTTGCGACCGGGGGCGATGTCCGAGTGACCGGCAAGCGCCTCGACCGGATAGCGCGCCTTCAGCGCGTTCACCAGGGCGCCGAGCGTGCGGTATTGCGCCGCTTCGAAAGGCGTGGTGTCGCTGCCTTCCAACTCGATACCGATCGAGAAATCATTGCAACGCTGGCGGCCGAAAAAATTCGACGGCCCGGCGTGCCACGCGCGTTCGTTGCACGACACGAATTGCTCGAGCGCGCCGTCGCGATGAATCACGAAATGCGCCGACACCCGCACGCCGCGCAGGTGCGAGTCATAGTACGGGTGAGCGTCGCAATCGAGCGTGTTGAGGAACAGTTCGGCGATTGCGGTGCCGCCGAATTCGTTGGGCGGCAGGCTGATGTTGTGGACGACGATCAGCGTCGGCTCGGCCCCGTCGGGCCGCGCTTCGAAATTCGGCGATGGCAGTTTGCGTGCGGCGGCGACCCAACCGTCGGCGTCGACGGTGAACTCGACGCTCATCGAGCGTCGCGGCCCGTGGGTCGCGCGCCGTGACGCTGCGCGTGCGCGGCGCAGCAGAACGGCTGCCCCGCCACCACCACGGAATCGCTCTTCGGCGCGTGCACGCCGCATTCGACACAACGGATCATCGGCTCGGCGAGTTGCGCCGGCGCGGAAGCGCGCGCGCCGCCGTTCGGACCATTCGGGCCTTTTGCACCCGCGGCGCCATTGGCGCCGGTACCGTTGCGCTGGGACGCCTGCGCGTCATGACGACGCAGCGCCTTCACCAGCCACTGGCCGACGATGAACAACAGGATCAACAGAAATATTTGTCGCATGGGACACGCTCACACTACAGCACGGTGCAACAGCACCTCGAAAACAAAACGGCTGCCGACGTACGCCAGCAACAGCGCGACGAACGACGCCAGCACCCAGCGCAATGCCGCACGGCCGCGCCAGCCGGAAACCTTGCGCGCGGTCAGCAGCGCGCCGAACATCACCCAGGAAAGAATCGCGAACACGGTCTTGTGATCGAGTTGCAACGCACGGTCGACCAATTGCTCGCTGAACAGGATGCCCGACACCAGCGTGAGCGTCAGCAGGACGAAACCCGCGCCGATCAGACGGAACAGCAGCTTCTCCAGCGTGAGGAGCGGCGGCAGCGTATCGAGCCAGCTCGACAACCAGCCGTTGCCCGCCGCGGCCGCATGCCGCTGGGCGACGCCGCCGCGCATGGCGTGCAGACGCCGCTCGACCAGCAGCATCAGAACCGCATGCAGCGCCGCGATCGCAAACAGACCATACGCGATGTTGGCGATCAGGAAGTGCAGCTTGAACATTGGCGCGGCGGAATACGGCAGCACGCGCACGCCGTTGAACGCAAGCGGCAACAGCGAGGCGACGCACGCGAGCGGCAGAACCAGCAGGCGCAAACCGTCGAGCGGAAAGAAAAAACTCTCGATCCAGTAGATGCCGGCGCCCAGCCAGAACATAGCCGACAGCGCGAACGCGAAACCGAACACCATCGCGTTCTGGGGAAAGATGGTGGTATGCAGCAGCACGCCGTGAGCGAGCAGCGCCACGAACAGCAGCGCGCGGCCCGACGTGCTCATGCCCGAAGCGGCCGAACCGCCCGCGGCGGCCGGCACTGGCGGCACGCTTTCGAGCATGGGGCGCACGGCGGCGTGCCGGTGCGAGCGCCAGCCGGCCACGGCTAAACCGCCGTAGAGGAGCGCAGTGAGGGCATACAGTACAATATCCATATTCGAAGTTTACACTAGGCCCCTGCTCCGCGACGTCTCCTGCATCGCGCCCCGCTCCGGCCGCACTGTTCATCGCTCCCCATGCTCGACAATCTGACTCAACGGATGGCGCGCGTCGTCAAGACGCTGCGCGGCGAAGCCCGGCTCACCGAGGCGAACACCCAGGAAATGCTGCGCGAGGTGCGTCTCGCGCTGCTCGAGGCCGACGTGGCGCTGCCCGTCGTGCGCGAGTTCATCGCCAAGGTGAAGGAAAAGGCGCTCGGCGAGGAAGTCATCAGCAGCCTGTCGCCGGGCCAGGCGCTCGTTGGCGTGGTGCAGCGCGAACTGACCGCGATCATCGGCGGCGACTACGAAGGCAAGGCGGTCGAACTCAACCTCGCCGTCACGCCGCCGGCCGTCATCCTGATGGCGGGCCTGCAAGGCGCCGGTAAAACGACCACCGTCGGCAAGCTCGCCAAGCTGCTGCGCGAAAAGTACAAGAAGAAAGTACTGACCGTTTCGTGCGACGTCTACCGCCCTGCCGCTATCGCGCAGTTGAAGACGGTGACCGAGCAGGTCGGCGCGGATTTCTTCCCGTCCGAACCGGACCAGAAACCGGTCGACATCGCGCGCGCCGCCGTGGATTGGGCCAAGCGCCACTATCACGACGTGCTGCTGGTCGACACGGCCGGCCGTCTCGGCATCGACGAAGCGATGATGAAGGAAATCACCGCGCTGCACACCGAGCTGAAACCGGCGGAAACGCTGTTCGTGGTTGACGCGATGCTCGGCCAGGACGCGGTGAACACCGCCAAGGCCTTTAGCGACGCACTGCCGCTCACCGGCGTGGTCCTCACCAAGCTCGACGGCGACTCGCGCGGCGGCGCGGCGCTCTCCGTGCGCCATGTCACGGGCAAGCCGATCAAGTTCGTCGGCGTCGCGGAAAAGCTCGACGGCCTCGAAGTCTTCCACCCGGATCGCATGGCGAACCGGATTCTCGGCATGGGCGACATTCTTGCCCTCGTCGAAGAAGCGCAGCGCGGTGTGGACGTTCAGGCGGCGCAGAAACTCGCCGACAAGGTCAAGAAAGGCGGCGACTTCGATCTGAACGATTTCCGCGCACAGCTGACGCAAATGAAGGGCATGGGCGGCCTGTCGTCGCTGATGGACAAATTGCCCGCGCAATTCCAGCAGGCCGCCGCCGGCGCCGACATGGGCCAGGCCGAAAAGCAGATGCGCCGCATGGAAGGCATCATCAATTCCATGACGCCGCTGGAACGCGCGAAGCCCGACCTGATCAAGGCCACGCGCAAGCGCCGCATTGCCGCGGGCGCGGGCGTGCAGGTCCAGGAAGTCAACCGCATGCTGAATCAGTACGACCAGATGCGCACCATGATGAAAAAGCTCAAGGGCGGCAATCTGCAGAAGATGATGCGCGGCATGAAGGGCATGTTGCCTGGCATGCGCTAAGCTTTAGCAAGACAGTGGCGTGCGTTCCGCGCATGAACCACGGAACGCGACCCTGACTCCGCGCGGCTGACTTCAGCTTTGTGCGGGTTTATTCTGTACCGCGCACCGCCGTCCTCACTCACACTATGTATACAGTCACCGCCCGTCAGACGTCATGAACCGCGAAGAAGCTCTCCACATTTTTAGCCACTCCGAAGAAATCGTTTCGGCCGACGACGTCAACGCGTCGATCAGCGGCATGGCGGCCGCCATCCGCGACGAGATGAGCGAGGACTTCCCGCTCGTGCTGTCGGTCATGGGCGGCGCGGCGGTCTTCACCGGCATGCTGTTGCCGCACCTCGATTTCCCGCTCGAGTTCGACTACATCCATCTGACCCGCTACCGCAACACCACCAAAGGCGGCAACGAGATGCAATGGCGCGTGGCGCCGGCGGAGTCGGTGAAGGATCGCGTCGTGCTGGTGCTCGACGATATTCTCGACGAAGGCGAGACGATGGCCGCGATCCGCGACCGCATTCTCGCGATGGGCGCGAAGCGCTTCCTGAGCGCGGTGCTGTGCGAAAAGATCATTCCGAAGGCCAAGCCGCTGCGCCCGGATTACTGCGGGTTCGAAGTGCCGGACCGTTATGTGTTCGGCTGCGGCATGGATGCGAAGGGTTACTGGCGTAACCTGCCCACGATTCGCGCGCTGACTGAAGGCGCTTGAGGCTTCTTTGAAGCGGCCGCCAGCGGGCGGTGAATCGACACGGAAAAGCGGCCCACGACGGGCCGCTTTTCTTTGCGCTGTACTTTGTGGGGCTCAGCGCCCCGGCGGTTACCGCATCACAGTTGATGCACGAACGACCGGATACCGCCAAGCATCATCTCGACCGAAATCGCCACCAGCACGAGACCCATCAACCGTTCGAAGGCCATCATGGCACGCTCGCCGAGCCACGCCTGAATGCGTTCCGCCAGCATCAGCACGACCGCACAGACGATCATCGTGACGGTCAGCGCGGCGATCCACTCGAACATCTTGCCAGGCGCCTGCGACGTCAGCAGCATCACGGTAGCCAACGCGGACGGTCCCGCCAACGCCGGAATGGCGAGCGGCACGATCAACGGTTCGCCGCCGCGCGTGTCGCCGCCGAATGGACCGTCCGAGTGCGGAAACACCATCCTCAGCGCGATGAGAAACAGCACGATCCCGCCGCCAATGCGCAGCGACTGATCGGTCAGGCTCATCATGCGCAGAAAGCCGTCGCCGACCACCATGAAGATCAGCAGGATCGCGAAGGCGATCGCCACCTCGCGGAGAATGACGATCGTGCGCCGCTTCGGCGACACACCGCGCAGACAGCTGATGAAGAGCGGAATGTTGCCGAGCGGGTCGGTGATCAGAATCAGCAGGATGGTCGCGGACAGGAAGGTGTACTCCACCGTCCGCTCCGCTTAGCGGGCCAACGCTGCGCGAACCTTGCCGATCACCGTTTGCGCGGCGTCTTCGACCGGCAGCAGCGTCGCCTCAGCGTCGCGGCGGCCCTGATATTCGAGCTTGCCGTCCTTGAGGCCACGGTCGCCGATTACGAGGCGATGCGGCACACCGATCAGTTCCCAGTCGGCGAACATGACGCCGGGGCGCTCGCCGCGGTCGTCGAGGATCACGTCGATGCCCGCCTCGACGAGCGTTGCGTACAGCTTGTCGGCCGCCTCGCGCACGGCTTCGCTGCGGTCATAACCCATCGGGCACAGCACGACTTCGAACGGCGCGATCGATTCCGGCCAGATGATGCCTCTATCGTCGAAATTCTGTTCGATCGCGGCGCCCAGGATACGCGTGACGCCGATACCGTAGCAGCCCATTTCCATCGGGCGCGGCTTGCCGGTTTCGTCGAGGCAGGTCGCGTTCATGGCTTCGGAATACTTGGTGCCGAGCTGGAACACGTGGCCCACTTCGATACCGCGGCAGATGTCGATCACACCCTTGCCGTCCGGCGACGGATCGCCCTTCTTCACGTTGCGAATGTCGGCGACGACCGGTTCCGGCAGATCGCGGCCCCAGTTCACGCCGGTGGTGTGGTAATCCACCTCGTTCGAGCCGACCACGAAGTCGCTCATGTTCGCGACCGTGCGATCCGCCACGACCTTGACCGGCTTCTTCGTGTTGAGCGGGCCGAGGTAGCCCGGCGGCGTGCCGAAGGTTTCGATGATTTCAGCCTCGGTCGCCATACGGAAATCGGCCAGACCCGGCAGCTTGCTCGCCTTGATCTCGTTCAGATCGTGGTCGCCGCGTAGCATCAGCAGCCAGATAGTCGGCTCGGCGCCTTCGTTCTCGGTTGCGAGAATGATCGACTTGATGGTGCGCTCAAGCGGAATGTTCAGCAGCTCGGCCACGGCCTCGCACTTTGCCTTGCCGGGCGTGGCGGTCTTCTTCATTTCCTCGGCGGGCGCCGCGCGTTCCGCGTGGAGCGGCAGCGCTTCAGCCGCCTCGACGTTCGCCGCGAAGTCGGAGGTCGGGCAATAGGCAATCGCGTCTTCACCGGTCTCGGCAATCACGTGAAATTCGTGCGAGCCGCTGCCGCCGATCGAACCGTTGTCCGCCGCCACCGCGCGGAAGTCCAGACCGAGGCGCGTGAAGATGCGCACGTACGCGTCGTACATCTTGCGATACGACTCGCGCAGACCGTCCATGTCCTTGTCGAACGAGTAGGCATCTTTCATGATGAATTCGCGCCCGCGCATCACGCCGAAACGCGGACGGATCTCGTCGCGGAACTTTGTCTGGACCTGATAGAAGTTCACCGGCAACTGCCGATAGCTCTTGATCTGATTACGCGCAATATCAGTGACCACTTCTTCGTGGGTCGGTCCGATCACGAAATCGGACTGCTTGCGGTCCTTGAAGCGCAGCAGCTCGGGGCCGTACTTTTCCCAGCGGCCCGATTCCTGCCACAACTCGGCCGGCTGCACGGCCGGCATCAACAACTCGATCGCGCCTGCCCGGTTCATTTCTTCGCGCACGATGGCTTCCACCTTGCGGATCGAGCGCAGGCCGATCGGCAGGTAGTTATAGATACCGCCGGCGACGCGCCGGATCATGCCGGCACGCACCATGAGCTTGTGGCTGACGATCTCTGCGTCGGCGGGAGCTTCTTTGAGGGTACCGATAAAGAAACGGGAAGCTTTCATTCAGATTATCCAAAAGCGGCGGCTCCGGAGGGACCGCCCGAAAGGTGAAAACGGTGGGAAATCGACACAGATCCGGCTCTGAGCCGGCACGGCTCACCTGACAATGACACTGAGCGCTGGCCGCCCGCGGCGCCCAGGCCGCCGCGCAAAGCCTTTGCACAAGGGATAAGGCACGGAAAGACTGACAGGCTACCGCAAACACGGGGCCTTTTGCGGCGAATCGTTCCAATCTGGTGCGAATCGGTGCGTCAGGTCCGTTATCTGTTTATAATCAAAGCAATTTTAAAGGATTCGAAGGTGGTTGTATGCTGGATCGTGAAGGCTTTCGCCCGAACGTCGGCATCATCCTCTTGAACGCGCACAACGAGGTGTTTTGGGGCAAACGGCTCCGTGAACATTCCTGGCAGTTTCCGCAAGGGGGCATCAAGTACGGAGAGACCCCCGTGCAAGCGATGTATCGGGAGTTACACGAAGAAACCGGGCTGCTTCCTGAGCACGTCAAGGTGATTGGTCGCACGCGCGACTGGTTGCGTTACGAGGTGCCTGACAAGTTCATCAAGCGCGAAGTACGCGGTCATTACCGCGGCCAGAAACAAATCTGGTTTTTGCTCCGGATGGTTGGACGCGACTGCGACATCTGCTTGCGCGCCACCGACCACCCTGAGTTCGATGCGTGGCGCTGGAACGAGTACTGGGTGCCGCTCGACTGTGTGATCGAGTTCAAGCGGGATGTGTATCAGTTGGCGCTGACGGAGCTGTCCCGTTTCATGCGCCGGGCTGCGCCGCGTGCGGAAAAACCTGGCGGGCATCATGGGCCGCGTTATCCCCGGATAGCGTCGTCAATGGAAAATCCGCCGGATTCCACGGTAATGACGGTGACCACCGTAACCTCGGTGACATCCGTCAGCATCGAAACATCGGTTCACGCAACGATCGCGTCCGATTGCGGTCCGGGCTCCGGGTCAACGGCCGAGGTAGGTGCCGCGCCGGAACACGAAGACGAATCGGCGCGCGAAACGGCCGGCTCGCTGTTCCGCCCGGGCGTGCGCAATTAACAACTCTGTGCGGCTGTCCACGCCGCCTCTCTCTGGCGCGGCTCGTCGAGCCGCGCCAGTGTTTCGAGGAAATCATATTGAAAGCACTTGCTCTCGTCGTGGCGTGCGTCGCCACCGGCGCCCTGCTGGCTGGCTGTTCGAGCGCCGGCAAACCTACCAATAAAGACGACAGCGCGTTCACGTATTTGCTGGACCGGCAGAGCAACTGGGTTGAGAACAAGGTGGGCACTCTGCCGCCGTTGCCACAAGACTCGAATCTGCTGCCCTTCGAAGTTTCCGGCAATACGCCGCTGCAGTTCGCGGTCGATCGCAACTCGCTCACCGTCGGCTCCGACGGCGTGGTCCGCTATACGGTGGTCGTGACGAGCGCGAGCGGCGCTCGCAACGTGAACTACGAAGGGATCCGCTGCGACACATACGAATGGCGCCTGTATGCCGGCCTCAATGCGGACCACGACGGGTGGGACACAACGGTCGCGAATGATTTCACGCGCATCGAGAACGGCACGCTGAACGCTTACCATGCCGCGCTGTATCAGGATTATCTGTGCGCGAACAAGATGCCGATGGGGAATGCAAAGACGATTCTGGAGAACATCCGCTACAAGCGCACGGCGAGTTCGTTGATCCACTGAGGTACTTTACTGAGCGCGCCTTGAATTTGAGCGCGTTTGAGTAGCAGACGAGAAAAAGCCGTTCCAGCTTCCTGCTGGAACGGCTTTTTTGTTTGCCGTGCTTGTGCGCGCGCCTGCGCCCGCGCCGATTAGTGACTCAGACCAACACCAGGTTGTCGCGGTGAATCAACTCAGGCTCCAGCATATAGCCGAGCACCGATTCGATTTCGCCACTCGGACGCCGTTGGATCAGCTTGGTTTCAGCGCTGCTGTAGTTCGTCAGGCCGCGCGCCACTTCTCGGCCCGCGGCGCTCAGACAGGCAATCACCTCACCGCGCGCAAACGCGCCCTGAACACCGACGATGCCAATGGGCAGCAGGCTCTTGCCGCCTTCAGTGAGCTTTTCGACTGCGCCGTCGTCGATCACGACATGGCCACGCACCTGCAGATGATCCGCCATCCATTGCTTGCGCGCCGCTATCCGTGCCGTGCGCGCGATCAACTGCGTGCCGATCGCCTCGCCCGATGCAAGCCGCGACAACACGTCCACTTCGCGCCCGCTCGCGATCACCGTATTCGCGCCGCTGTGAGCCGCGCGCTTAGCGGCCAGAATCTTGGTCAGCATGCCGCCGCGCCCAAGGCTCGAGCCCGCGCCGCCCGCCATTGCTTCCAGTTCTGGCGCGCCGGCATCGGCCTGCTGGACGAGGGTGGCGGCCGGATCCTTGCGCGGGTCGGCGGTAAAGAGCCCTTGCTGATCGGTGAGGATGACAAGCGCGTCCCCTTCGATCAGGTTCGCGACGAGCGCGCCCAGTGTGTCGTTGTCGCCGAATTTAATTTCGTCGGTGACGACCGTGTCGTTCTCGTTGATGATCGGCACCACGCCCAGGCGCAAAAGCGTGAGCAGCGTGGAGCGCGCATTCAGATAGCGTTCGCGGTCGGCCAGGTCCGCGTGAGTCAGCAGAATCTGCGCGGTCTGAATGGAATGCTCGGCAAAGCGGCTTTCGTAGACTTGCGCAAGACCCATTTGACCGACGGCCGCAGCCGCTTGCAGTTCGTCGATCTCGCGCGGCCGCTTGGTCCAGCCGAGCCGTTGCATCCCTTCGGCAATGGCGCCCGAACTCACGAGCACCACCTCCTTGCCTTGCGCGCGCAGGGCGGCAATCTGTCCGGCCCACCGGCCGATAGCGGCATGATCGAGGCCGCGCCCGTCATTCGTGACGAGGCTCGAACCCACTTTCACTACCAATCGCCGTGAATCTGCGATGACGGAACGCATTGTGCGCAGTCTCCAAGATGACGCGTGGTGCAGACCGGCAACCCACTCAGGCGCCGGTGCTCGAGCTTCTTATTGTTGCGGGTCGGCGCTGGAATCGTCCGCTGCAACAGGGTCTTGCGGCTTTGCACGGAAACGGACGTCGGCGGCGAGATCTTCGGCTTCGGCCGCGCGCTGTGCGTCCGAATGCGCGGCGATGTGATCGAACACCGCGTAGCAAAGATTTTCACAGCCCTGGCCGGTCAGCGCCGAGATTTCGAACACCGGACCATCCCAGCCGAAGCCTTCGATGAATGCCGAGACCCGCGCTTCACGCTCGTCTTCCGGCACCATATCCAGCTTGTTCAACACGAGCCAGCGCGGCTTTTCATACAGCAGTTCGTCGTACTTGCGCAGTTCGTTGACGATCGCCTTGGCTTCCGCGACCGGATCGACAGATTCGTCGAACGGCGCGAGGTCGACGATATGCAGCAACAAGCCCGTGCGCTGCAGATGGCGCAGGAACTGGTGACCGAGGCCCGCGCCCTCCGCCGCGCCTTCGATCAGTCCGGGAATGTCCGCGATCACGAAGCTGCGGCTCGGCCCGACACGCACCACGCCGAGATTCGGCGCGAGCGTGGTGAACGGGTAATCGGCGATCTTCGGCCTTGCGTTCGACACCGACGCGATAAAGGTCGACTTGCCCGCGTTCGGCATGCCGAGCAGACCGACGTCCGCCAGCACCTTCAGCTCGAGGCGCACCATGCGGCGCTCGCCCGGCTTGCCGTCGGTCTTCTGACGAGGCGCGCGGTTCGTACTGGATTTGAAATGCAGGTTACCGAGACCGCCCGCACCGCCCTGAGCGATCTGCACGCTCTGGTTGTGCTCGGTCAGATCGGCGATCAGCTCGCCGGTCTCCATGTCGGTGATCGTGGTGCCCACCGGCATGCGCAGCGTGATGTCGTCGCCGCCCTTGCCGTAGCAGTCCGCGCCGCGGCCGTTTTCGCCGTTGCGCGCCAGGTGCTTCTTGGCGTAGCGGTAATCGATCAGCGTATTGATGTTGCGGTCCGCGACCGCGATCACGCTGCCGCCCCGGCCGCCGTCCCCGCCATCCGGGCCGCCGAACGGAACGAATTTCTCGCGGCGCATCGACGCGCTGCCATCCCCTCCGTCGCCGGCGATGACTTCAATCCTCGCTTCGTCAATGAACTTCATGCGTAACTCCGTCCCGTGGTGTGCTGCCAGATAGTGCTGCTAGATTGGGTTGCTACTGGATGATGCTATTTTGCCGCGCCCGGCGCGTGCTGATCAATCGACCGAACAGCATAGGCGCGCGGCGTGAGCGCATGCATTCGCGCTCATTCATCCGGCAAAAAAATCCCGGAATAAAAAAAGCCCCGCTAACTTCGCGGGGCCTTTTTTCCGGTCCTGAAGCCCGTGCCTGAGTAAGCTCAGACTGCTGCCGGGACGACGTTGACCATGTGCTTCTTCGCTGCGCCCTTCGTCGAGAAATTGACGTGGCCGTCCGTCAGCGCGAACAAGGTGTGATCCTTGCCGATACCGACGTTTTCGCCCGGGTGCATACGCGTGCCGCGTTGGCGAACGATGATGCCGCCAGCGTTGATAGCCTGACCGCCGTAAACCTTCACGCCGAGGCGCTTCGATTCGGAGTCGCGGCCGTTGCGGGATGATCCGCCTGCCTTTTTGTGTGCCATTTGATTTGCTCCTTAACCGGTGCGCTTACGCGTTGATCGCGTCGATGCGCAGTTCGGTATAGTTCTGGCGGTGGCCGCCATGCTTCTGGTAGTGCTTCCGGCGACGCATCTTGAAGATGGTCACTTTTGCGTGACGACCTTGCGACACGACGGTAGCCTTGACGGAAGCCCCACTGACCAGCGGCGTACCGAACTTAATCGATTCGCCTTCGCCCACTGCGAGAACCTGGTCGAGCGTGATTTCAGCGTCAATGTCTGCCGGTATCTGTTCTACTTTAAGTTTTTCGCCGACGGCAACTTTATACTGCTTGCCACCGGTTTTTATGACCGCGTACATTGAGAACCTCACTCTGTGTTCATTTTTCCCACGCACCGCGCGCGGAAACCCGTGATTATACATAGAGTTAGCTGCTCGGTCAAAACTCGTTGAGAGCCGCCGCGCGCCGCGCGCCGCGCCCGGCGCCTTGCCGCAAAGCTGCGGCGCGCGGCTCTGCCGCAGCCCGGAACGCCCCGCGCCGCAGCCTGCGACCCGGAACTGCCGCGATTCGCCTTATAATTCGCGGCACTACCCAACTCAGCCATCATGTCGTCGACTGCCACTCCCTCCTCCAACGCCGCCAGCCTGCTCGCTCCGATCGCCGAAGACATGCAGCAGGTCAATCGCGTCATACGGCACCGTCTTGCGTCCGACGTGATGCTGATCAACCAGATTTCCGAGTACATCATCAGCGCCGGCGGCAAACGGCTGCGGCCCGCGCTGCTGTTGCTGGTGGCCGGCGCGCTGGGTGAAACCACGGGGCACCGGCATGAACTGGCGGCGGTCGTCGAATTCATCCATACGGCCACGCTGCTTCACGACGACGTGGTCGACGAATCCGACCTGCGGCGCGGCCGTCAGACGGCCAACGCGCTGTTCGGCAACGCCGCGAGCGTGCTGGTGGGCGATTTCCTGTACTCGCGCTCGTTCCAGATGATGGTCGGCGTGGGCAAGATGCGCGTCATGGAAATTCTGTCGGAGGCGACCAACATCATCTCCGAAGGCGAAGTGCTGCAGCTCCTCAACATGCACGACGCCGACGTGGACGAAGCCCGCTACATGCAGGTGATTCGCTACAAGACAGCCAAGCTGTTCGAGGCCGCGGCCCAACTCGGCGCGGTGCTGGCCGGTTCGGACGCGAAAACCGAAGCGGCGGCGGCGGAATTCGGCCGGCGCATCGGCACAGCGTTCCAGATCATGGACGACTGGCTCGACTACACGGGCACGGCCGAATCGATGGGGAAAAATGCCGGCGACGACCTTCGCGAAGGCAAACCCACGCTCCCGCTGATCTATCTGATCGAACGCGGCACGCCGGAGCAATCGGCGCTGGCACGGGAAGCAATCGAGCAAGGCGGCACGGATCGTTTCGACACCATTTTCGAGGCGATCACGCGTTCCGGCGCACTGGATCACACGCTCGAATGCGCGAAACAGGAAGCCCAGGCCGCCGCGACCGCAATTTCTTCGTTTCCGGATTCCATTTTCAAAGATAGCCTGCTAGAATTATGTTCTTACTCGACGGCAAGACAGTCTTGAACGAGACTGAAAGGCCGGGTTAGTCTGAATCGAGTCCGCAGTACAAAATCGGGGTGTAGCTTAGCCTGGTAGAGCGCTACGTTCGGGACGTAGAGGCCGGAGGTTCGAATCCTCTCACCCCGACCAGATTCGCCTTGTTAGTTCGAGGCTCAAAAAACCGCCCAGCTTGCTCGGCGGTTTTTTGTTTTGGATCACGCAAGTTGCTAGTTTCACGCGCAACGCCCTGTGCCGCTGCCGCCCGCCCTGTCTTTAGCCGCCAGCCGCGAAGGCTCTGGCAAACCCCTCTGCTATATTCTCTCCATCCTTTCCCCTATCCTTCACGACGCGTGGAACAACTTCCCTTATGGGCGCAGATCGGCGCCGTCTTTCTGCTGCTTATCTGCTCGAGTTTTTTTTCGAGCTCCGAAACGGCGATGATGGCGATCAACCGCCATCGCCTGAAACATCTCGCCAACCAGAATGCGCTCGGCGCCAAAACCACTCAGGGTCTGCTCGCGCATACCGATCAGTTGCTGAGCGTCGTGCTGATCGGCAACAACCTGTTCAATACGATCATTCCGGTGCTCACCACCTCGATCGCGCTGCACACGTTCGGCCGCAATAACCTGGTGCTGTCGATCGCGACCGGTATCGTCGCGTTTCTGATCATCGTGTTCGCGGAGATCACGCCGAAAATCGTCGGCGCAACGTTCCCGGAAAAGATCGCGCTGCCGGCCAGCCTGCTGATCGCGCCGATGATGCGCGTTGCCAAACCGCTCATCTGGTTCGTCAATCTGTTTGCGAATGGCATCCTGCGCGTGCTGCATATCAATACGAAAGGCGTGCGCGATCAGCGCCTGTCCACCGAAGAGTTGCGCACCATCGTGCTCGAGTCCGGCAGCTTCATGCCGACCAAGCACCGCAGCATTCTGCTGAACCTGTTCGACCTCGAAAACATTTCCGTCGACGACGTGATGATCCCGCGCCGCCGCATCGAGGCGCTCGACTTCGACGCGCCGTTCGAACAGATCCTGCATCAGTTGGAAACCTGCTATCACAACAAGCTGATCGTTTATCAAGGCGACATCGACCGGGTGCTCGGCGTGCTGCACGTACGCAAGACGCTGGCCGCCCTGCACAACCAGGAACTGGAGCGCGAGACGCTGCGCGAGTTGCTCGCCGAACCGTATTTCGTGCCGAGCGGCACGCCCGTGTTCCAGCAATTGCAATACTTCCAGGAGAGCCGTCACCGCACGGCGCTGGTTGTCAACGAATATGGCGAGTTGCAAGGCCTCGTCACGCCGGAAGACATCATCGAAGAACTGATCGGTGAATTCACCACGTCGATTCCGCGTAGCGCCAATTCGCGCGGCGGCTGGAACGACAACGGCGAATGCATCGTGGCAGGCAGCATGCCGCTGCGCGAATTGAACCGCTGGCTGCAACTCGCGCTGCCCACCGACGGGCCGAAAACGCTCAATGGCCTGATTCTCGAAATCCTCGAAGATATCCCCGACGGCGACGTGTGCGTGCAGATCGGCGAAGTCAAACTGGAAGTGATGCGTAGCGACGATCAGGCGATTCGCACCGTCAAGCTGTTCAGGCCGCCGGTGCGCGCGAAAGCCGCCAAGGTCTTGCGCAGCTAGGCGCGACACGGCACAGCATCGCATAGGCGCGCAGCGCGCGCCATTAGCCGAATGGCTGAATGGCGGCGCCCCCCGCCGTACCGGAAGATGAAGCTGTCGTGTACTACAGGCGGCTCATCACCGGTCTCTCATGCAAGCTTCTTTTCAACCCGCGGCGGCATTGCCGCGTCCCACCGCGACCTCGCAGGAGAGCGCGGTCCGGGCGAAGCCGGGCCCATTCGCACGCGAGCCCGGCGCGGCAAGTCTCGCCGATCCCGACGACGGCCCCGCCGTGCGTCTGCTGACCGACACATTGCAGGAAGCGACCCGCCGCAATGCGTCGGATCTTCACATCGAGCCAGTGGAACACGGCTGGCGCGTGCGCTTGAGAATCGACGGCGTGCTGCACGAGATCCCGCCGCCGCCCGCGCATCTGCGCGATGCATTCATTACGCGTGTAAAGGTGCTCGCTCGCATGGATATCGCCGAGCGGCGCGTGCCGCAGGACGGCCGTCTGCGTATTTCCACGTCGCCCGGGCGCGTTGAAGACTATCGCGTCAATTCGCTGCCTACGCTGTTCGGCGAAAAACTCGTGCTGCGCAGACTCGACGCGCTGCCCGCCGATCTTTCACTCGACTCGCTCGGCCTCGATCCGCACCAACGCGAAACAGTCGACGCCGCGATCCGCGCGCCGCACGGCCTCGTGCTCGTCACCGGGCCCACTGGGAGCGGCAAGACGCTGTCGCTGTACTGCTTTCTGAATCTGCTCAACGGCGAAGCGCGTAATCTGTGTTCGGTGGAAGATCCCGCCGAGATCCAGTTGGCCGGCATCAATCAGGTCAGCGTGCGCGAAAAAGCCGGGCTGACCTTCGCCGTGGCGTTGCGCGCCTTTCTGCGCCAGGATCCCGACGTCATCATGGTCGGCGAAATCCGCGACGAAGAAACCGCCGACGTCGCCGTGAAGGCCGCGCAAACCGGCCACCTCGTGCTGTCGACCCTGCATACGAACGACGCGCCCGCCGCGGTCGCGCGCCTGATCGATATCGGTGTCGAACCGTACAACCTTGCGGCTGCGTTGCGCATGGTGACCGCGCAACGGCTGGTGCGGCGTCTCTGCACTGCCTGTCGGGTGCCCGCGCCGCAGTCGGCGGCGGCGCTTCGGGCAGCGGGTTTCAGCGAGCATCAACTCGACGGCTGGCAGCCCTACGCCGCCCGCGGCTGCGCGGCGTGCCACGGCATCGGCTATCGGGGGCGCCTCGGCGTTCACCAGGTGATGCCCGTGTCCGACGCGATGCGCGAGCTGATCGTGGCAAGCGCGGGCACGCACGAACTGGCGCGGCTCGCGCAAACCGAACGGGTGGCCACCTTGCGTGACGCAGCGCTGGCGCGCGTGCGCGACGGCTCCACCAGTCTCGCCGAAGCGCTCGCTGCGACCGAGGTCGCATGAATACAGTCACGACTCATCGGCCTCTGGCCACCGATATGCGTTTCAAATGGCGGGGCGTCGACGCCGACGGCGTGCGAAAAAACGGCGCGCTCATCGCAGCCGACGCGGCCACCGCACGCACGGTGCTCAAACGCGACAACCTGTTTGTCATCGAATTGACGGCGCTTGGTCCGGCACCGCGCCCGCGCGCCCGCGCCGCGGACATCACGCTGTTCACCCGGCAGCTCGCCAGCCTACTGCGCGCCGGCCTGCCGCTCGCGCCCGCGCTGGATCTGCTCGCGCAAGCACAGGCTTCACGCCGCCAGGGCATGCCGAGGATCGTCGGCGCTCTTGCGCGCGACATCACCGGCGGGCTGCGTTTCTCGGCGGCATTGCAGCGGCACCCCGCGCAATTCAATGCGCTGTACTGCCAGCTCGTCGAAGTCGGCGAGGCGGCCGGCGCGCTTGCGGCCGTCCTCGCCCGCATCGCCGAGGACCGCGAACGCGCTGCCGCGCAGCGTGCGAAAGTGCGCGCGGCACTCACCTATCCCGTCGCGATACTCGTGCTGGCCCTGGCGATTACCGCGGCTTTGCTCGTGTGGGTCGTGCCGACGTTCCAACAGATCTTCGATGGCTTCGGTGCCAGACTGCCCGCGCCGACGCAGTTCGTGCTGGCGTTGTCGGCCGGCCTCGCGCGATGGAGCGTACCGGCGTTCGCCCTGATCTTTGCAGCGAGCTCGGCAGCGACATTTCTGCTGCGACGCTCCGAAGCGGCGCGCATCCGCTTTGCACGCGTATCGCTGACAATACCGGTCGCCGGTCCGCTGCTGCGCACGTTGTGCGCGGCGCGCTGGAGCCGTGCGCTCGGCACCTTGCTATCTGCCGGCACGCCGCTCGCCGACGCTTTCGGTTCACTGACTCACGCCACCGGCAACGCCTTCTTCGACCGTGCTACCGTGGAAATCGCCGCGCGGCTTCGGCGCGGCGAACGGCTAGCCGCCGCCATGCGCGAAGCGCGCTGCTTCCCGCCCGAGGTCGTACAGCCGATCGCGGTTGCCGAGGAGTCCGGAGCACTCGACACCATGCTGATCGATGTCGCGTCGCTCGCCGATCGTCAGGTAGACGAAAAGATCGGCACGCTCTCGAGCCTGTGCGAGCCGCTCGTCATCGTCGTGCTGGGCGCGCTGGTCGGCGGCCTCGTGATCGCGATGTATCTTCCCATTATTCAACTCGGCAACGTGGTGTAGGATCGCAGCCGAATCCATCCTTTATCCATGCGGGCAACAACTCTCCTCGTGCCAGACACCTCTCCCAGCCTGCTGTCGGGCTTACTGCCCGGCCGTATCGATCACTTCGCAACCGGTCTCGGTTTCGCGTTCGGCAGCTTGCCTACCGGTCTGCAGATGACGTTCGCCATCCTGTTCGGCCTCGTGATCGGCAGCTTCCTGAACGTGGTCGTGCACCGGCTGCCGATCATGCTCGAACGTGCATGGCAAGCGGAATTCAACGACGCCGCCGGTGAACCGCCGGAACAGGAACCAGACGGCCTGCCGGCGCGCTACAACCTGTGGGTGCCGCGCAGCGCGTGTCCTCACTGCGGCCATGTGTTGAGCGCGCGGGAGAACCTGCCGGTGCTGAGTTATGTGTTGTTGCGCGGGCGCTGTTCCGCATGCAAGGCTCATGTGAGCCTGCGTTATCCGCTTCTCGAAATCGCCAGCGCGGCGCTCGCGGCCGGCTCGCTTGCGCTGTTCGGCCCGACCCTCACGGCGCTCGCTGCTTTCGGACTGTGCGCCGCACTGCTCGCAATGAGCGCGATCGACATCGACACCCACCTGCTACCCGACTCGTTGACGCTGCCGTTGCTGTGGGCGGGCATCATCGTCAACTTCAACGGCATGTTTGCGAATCTGCACGATGCGGTGCTCGGCGCGATCTTCGGCTACCTGGTACTGTGGGTCGTGCATTGGGTGTTTCGCCTCGTACGCGGCGTCGAAGGCATGGGTTACGGCGATTTCAAACTGCTCGCTGCGCTCGGCGCGTGGCTCGGCTGGGCGGCACTGCCGCAGATCGTGCTGATCGCAGCGGTGGCGGGCGCCGTCATCGGCCTGCTGGCGACATGGCGCGGCCGCATGCGTTTCGAAGAGCCGCTGCCTTTCGGGCCGTTTCTCGCGGCAGGCGGCGCACTCACGCTGTTTCTCGGCACACCGCTTTATCTGGCTCTGGGGGGCTGAAGCATGTTTGCTGTGGGATTGACCGGCGGCATAGGCAGCGGCAAATCGACCGTGGCCGACCTGTTTGCCGCGCACGGCGTGCCGCTGGTCGATACCGACCTGATCGCGCACCGGGTTACCGCGCCGCGCGGCATGGCGATGCCGCAGATCGCCGCCGAGTTCGGCGAGGCGTTCGTCGCCGCCGACGGTTCGCTCGACCGCGCCCGCATGCGAACGCTCGTATTCAGCGACGACAGCGCGCTCAAACGACTCGAAGGCATCACGCATCCGTTGATTCGTGCGGAGACCGAACGCGAGCAGCGCGAGGCACAAGGCCCTTACGTGATCGTGGTGGTGCCGCTGCTGGTCGAGTCCGGCACGTGGAAAAACCGCGTGAATCGCGTGCTGACGGTCGACTGCAGCATGGAAACACAGATCTCGCGCGTGATGAGCCGCAACAATTTCAGTCGCGCACAGGTGCTGGCGATCATCGCCCGCCAGGCCACACGCGAAGCGCGTCTCGCCGCAGCCGACGACGTGATCGACAACGACAACGTGTCGCTCGAAGCGCTCAGGGCGCAAGTCGACGCGCAGCATCGCGTGTATCTGTCGCTCGCCGGCGCATGAGGCCGACGCGTCGTTCAGGAAACGCCGGTTGAACTTCGCGGCCATGCGCCTGCCAAAAGCGCGTTGAAAACCGCCCGCAACATGTGAAAAAAGTTGCGAATGCGCGCTGAAAAAGTGCGTGATTGCTAGGGTAGTCTCACGGCATTAGAATGTTCTGCATTCCCGTCACCGACCACGCCCGAGGCGAGCCCGCTTGATCCTTTACGAGTATCCCTTCAACGAGCGAATCCGGACGCTATTGCGCCTCGAAGACCTGTTCGAGCGCTTCACGTTCTTTCTGACCCAGGAAGACGCCAGGGAACATCACGTCGCACTGACCACGCTGTTCGAAATCTCGGAGGTTGCGGGTCGCGCGGATCTGAAGTCGGATCTGATGAAAGAGCTCGAACGCCAGCGGCAAACGCTGGCGCCGTTTCGCGGCAATCCGGGAATCGAGCAGAACGCGCTTGAGGCCGTACTCGGCGAGATCGAGCAAACCCTGTCGGGGCTTTCGCAGATGCAGGGCAAGACCGGCCAGCATCTTGCGGACAACGAGTGGCTCGCCAGCATCCGCAGCCGCGCAATCATTCCGGGCGGCACCTGCAAATTCGATTTGCCGTCCTACTACGCGTGGCAGCAGCTTCATCCCGATCAGCGCCGCCAGGATATTGCCAAGTGGGTGACCCCGCTGCTGCCGTTGCGCGACGCAGCCACCATCGTGCTGCGGCTCGCGCGCGAATCCGGCCAGGCGTCCAAGGTCATGGCCATGCAGGGCAGCTATCAGCAGATGCTGTCCGGCCGTTCGTATCAATTGATGCAGGTAAGGGTGGCACCGGAATTGCGCGTGATCCCCGAGGCCAGCGCCAACAAGTACATGCTGTGGGTGCGCTTCACGGTGCAGGACGGCGATCTGCGTCCGCGTGCGGTGGATGTCGACGTACCTTTCCAGCTCACGCTCTGCAGCCTGTAAGTCGCGCTCGCAGGGCCTGTCACGTTTACCTAACCTTACCTGGTTGGTCCGAACCGAAGGGACATGCCTTTAAAGCGGCGAAAAATGCCCCTATATTCGTTACTTGTCCGTTTGCGATTAACTGCCTGACCGTATGCCTACTGTCGTCAAATGCCCCACTTGCGGAAAGGACGTCCGCTGGACACCTGAAAACCGCTTCCGTCCCTTCTGCTCAAACCGCTGCAAGCAGATCGATCTCGGCGCCTGGGCCACTGAGAAGTACAAGATCGGTGGATCCGACCAGGAAGCGTCGTCGGACGAGACGCCTGACGGGGATTACACCCCGCATTGAGCGCGGCCCGCTGTCCGGGTCACGCGGGCCGGTGCTGCTAATGCAGCGCCCGTTATCGCGCGCCCGTCTCTTTCGTTTCAGTTCTTCTTTTCGGCCGCGAGCCATTCCAGCACGGGAATGGTCGCCGGCAACAGCGGCTCGACATCCGCGGGCAGCGTTTGCCAGACAAAAGCCTGACCTTCGCGGCCGTGCGGCTTGCCGGACCACTGCGTGACCTTGCAGAAAAAAAGCCGAACATAGGCGTGCGGGTAGTCATGTTCGAGCGTATGCCAGAGATGGCTCGCCTTAACCTCGATACCCAGTTCCTCGTGCAGTTCACGGGCGAGCGCGGCCTCGACCGACTCGCCCGCTTCCAGCTTGCCGCCCGGAAACTCCCAGTAACCCTCGTACGGCTTGCCGGCGGGGCGCTGCGCCAACAGATAGCGCCCATCGGGCTGAACCAGCACGCCAACGGCGACTTCCGTCACCTTGCGGCCAGCGGCGTTCTTCTGCGTGCCGTCGCTCATGCCGAGGCTCACGCTGAGGTCTTGCGGCCGGACCAGTCGCGCGCGAACTGCCACGCGACACGTCCCGAACGCGAGCCGCGCTCCAGCGCCCACACCAGTGCATCGCCGCGCGCCGCTTCCACTTCGGCGTCGTCGCAGCCGAAATGCCGCAGCCAGTGGCCGATGATCGACAGGTAGTCGTCCTGTTTGAACGGATAGAAGCTGACCCACAGCCCGAAACGCTCGGACAGCGAGATTTTTTCTTCCACCAGTTCGCCGGGGTGAATCTCGCCGTCCGACGTGTGCTTGTACGTCTCGTTGTCGCTCATATACTCGGGCAACAGATGGCGGCGGTTCGACGTCGCGTAAATCAGCACGTTGTCCGACTGCGCGGCGATCGAGCCGTCGAGCGCGACCTTCAGCGCCTTGTAGCCCGACTCGCCGTCTTCGAACGACAGGTCGTCGCAAAACACCACGAAGCGCTCCGGCCGCTGCGCGATCAAATCGACGATATCGCCGAGGTCGTGCAGATCGTCCTTGTCCACTTCGATCAGACGCAGGCCGTCTTTCGCATACGCGTTCAGGCACGCCTTGATCAGCGACGATTTGCCGGTGCCGCGCGCACCCGTCAGCAGTACATTATTGGCCGGCTGCCTGTGCACGAATTGACGCGTGTTCTGCTCGATCAACCCTTTCTGGCGATCGATATTCTGCAGGTCGTCGAGCGTGATCGCCGAGATGGCCGGCACCGGCTGCAGGTAGCCGCGCCCCTGGCGCTTACGCCAGCGAAACGCGACCGCCGCCGACCAGTCGATCTCCGGCGCGGCGGGCGGAAGCATGGCCTCCAGGCGGACGAGCACGGCTTCGGCTCGGGTCAGAAACTGTTCGAGTTTGTCCATGACTATGAGGTAAGCGGCCAGCAGGCCGCGTTAAAACCCTGATGAGGAACCTGGTTACGAACGATAGTCGGCGTTGATGCTCACGTAGTCGTGCGACAGGTCGCAAGTCCAGATCGTGGCTTGCGCATCGCCGCGGCCGAGCACGACACGAATGCCGATCTCGCTCTTTTTCATGACGCGCTGGCCGTCTTCTTCACGGTAGGCCGGATTGCGGCCGCCGGCAGTCGCAACCAGCACGTCGTCGAGATACAGATCGATCTTGCCGACGTCGAGATCGTCCACGCCGGCATAGCCGATGGCCGCCAGAATGCGGCCGAGATTCGGGTCCGATGCATAGAAGGCCGTCTTCACGAGCGGCGAGTGGCCGATCGCATAGGCGATCTGGCGGCATTCGCCGACGCTCGACCCGCCTTCGACATGCACGGTCATGAATTTGGTCGCGCCTTCGCCGTCGCGCACGATCAACTGTGCGAGGGTCTGGGCGACCTCGGTCACCGCGTCGCGCAGCGCTGCATAAGCGGGCGAGTCGGTGGACGTGATCGCCGGCAGGCTCGATTTGCCCGATGCGATCAGGATGAACGAATCGTTGGTCGACGTATCGCCATCGATCGTAATGCAGTTGAACGAGCGGTCGGCCACGTGCTTGACCAGCGCGTCGAGCACCGGCTGGGCGACGGCGGCGTCGAACGCGAGAAAGCCGAGCATGGTCGCCATGTTCGGCCTGATCATGCCGGCGCCCTTGCTGATGCCGGTCAGCGTGACCGTGTGGCCGTCGATCGTGACCTGGCGCGACGTAGCCTTGGGCAGCGTGTCCGTGGTCATGATCGCCTGCGCGGCGTCGTACCAGTTCGCTTCCTTGCGATTTGCGAGTGCAGCCGGCAGCCCCGCCTTCAGACGATCCACCGGCAGCGGCTCCAGAATCACACCCGTCGAAAACGGCAGCACCTGTTCCGGCGTGATGTCCGCCAGACGCGCGAGTTCGGCGCAGGTTTCGCGCGCCGCCACGAGGCCCGGCTCGCCCGTGCCTGCATTCGCGTTGCCGGTGTTGATCACCAGCGCGCGGATCGGCTTGCCTCCCGCGCGCACGCGTTCCAGATTCTCGCGGCACACGGTGACAGGCGCCGCGCAAAAACGGTTCTGCGTGAACACGCCGCCGACCGTAGCGCCTTCGCCCACGGAAATGACGAGCACGTCCTTGCGGTTCGGCTTGCGGATATTCGCCTCTGCCCAGCCGAGCGAAACGCCGGCGACGGGATGGAGTTGAGCGGGATCGATCGAGGGGAAATTGACAGCCATGGTCGCGACCTGTCGAAGAAAATGCCGGCAGGCGCCGGCATTCAGGGAAACGGAAACTGATGGCCCGGGCGTGCTGCCGGACCACCGCGAAATCAAGATAAGGTACAACGTAAAACGACGCGGCGCGCCTTGCATCGCGCCGCCTTCGGCATTACACGATCTTGCCGTGGCACTGCTTGTACTTCTTGCCGCTGCCGCACGGGCATGGGTCGTTACGGCCGACTTTCGGCACGTTGTCCGCGCTCATGCTCGCTGCGGCCGCCTGCGACGAGCCGTGGCTCATGGCGTCGCCGATCATGGCAGCCGTTGCCGCCTCTGCGGCGACCGGCGCCGCCGCTGCGGCTTCGGCGAATTCGGCGTGGCGGAATTCGACGTTTTCGAGGTGGCCGCCCTGCTCTTCGAGCTGTTCCGCGGCCTGCTCCAACTGCTCCGGCGACTGGATCTGCACGTTCATCACCACGCGGGTGACTTCGAGCTTCACGGCGTCGAGCATCGCGGCGAACAGTTCGAACGCCTCGCGTTTGTATTCCTGCTTCGGGTTCTTCTGAGCATAGCCGCGCAGATGGATGCCCTGGCGCAGATGGTCGAGCGCGGCCAGATGTTCGCGCCAGCTGCGATCCAGCGTTTGCAGCATGATCGAGCGTTCGAACGCGCTGAACGACTCGCGGCCGACCAGTTCGACCTTCGCTTCGTACGCTTCGTCTGCGGCGGCTTCAACTGCTTCGAGAATCTCGTCGGCGCTGATCGAGTTCGACTCGTTGATCATTTCCTGGATCGCGAGGTCGAGCTGCCACTCGTTGCGCAGCACTTCCTCCAGCTCGGGCACGTCCCACTGCTCTTCAATGCTACCGGACGGCACGAACTGGTGGACGATGTCGGCGATCACGCTCTGGCGCATCGCACCGATGGTTTCGGTGATGTCGTTCGCTTCGAGCAATTCATTGCGCTGCTGGTAGATCACCTTGCGCTGATCGTTCGACACGTCGTCGTATTCGAGCAATTGCTTGCGAACGTCGAAGTTGCGCGCTTCCACTTTGCGCTGCGCCGATTCGATGGAGCGCGAGACGATGCCGGCCTCGATCGCTTCGCCTTCCGGCATTTTCAGGCGGTCCATGATCGCGCGCACACGGTCGCCGGCGAAAATGCGCAGCAGCGGATCTTCCAGCGACAGATAGAAGCGCGACGAACCCGGGTCGCCCTGGCGGCCGGCACGGCCACGCAACTGGTTGTCGATCCGGCGCGATTCGTGACGCTCGGTGCCGATGATGTGCAGACCGCCCGCGGCCTTCACCTGATCGTGCAGCGCTTGCCATTCGTCGTGCAGTTTCTGGATACGGCGCCGCTTTTCGTCTTCCGGCAGCGTTTCGTCCAGTTCGAGAAACGACGCCTGCTTTTCCGCATTGCCGCCGAGCACGATGTCCGTACCGCGACCGGCCATGTTGGTGGCGATCGTGATGCGCTTGGGACGGCCGGCTTCGGCGACGATCTCGGCTTCACGCGCGTGCTGCTTGGCGTTCAGCACTTCGTGCGGCAAGCCGGCTTGCTTCAGCAGATGCGACAGCAACTCGGAGTTTTCGATCGACGTAGTACCGACCAGCACCGGCTGACCGCGCTCGTAGCAATCGCGAATGTCGCGGATCACCGCGTCGTAGCGTTCCTTGGCGGTCTTGTAGATCTGATCCTGCTTGTCGATCCGCTTGGGCGGACGGTTGGTCGGGATCACGACCGTTTCGAGCCCGTAGATCTCGTTGAATTCGTAGGCTTCGGTATCCGCCGTGCCGGTCATACCGGACAGCTTCGCGTACATGCGGAAGTAGTTCTGGAACGTGATCGACGCGAGCGTCTGGTTCTCGCTCTGGATCTTGACGTGTTCCTTCGCCTCGACAGCCTGGTGCAAGCCGTCCGACCAACGGCGGCCAGACATCAGGCGGCCGGTAAATTCGTCGACGATCACCACCTCGCCGTTCTGCACGACGTAATGCTGGTCCTTGAAGAACAGCGTGTGCGCGCGCAGCGCGGCGTACACGTGGTGCATCAGCGTGATGTTCTGCGGCGCGTACAGGCTTTCGCCCTCGCCGATCAGGCCCCACTCGGAGAGCAGGCGCTCGGCCTTTTCGTGGCCCGATTCCGTCAGGAACACCTGGCGGCCCTTTTCGTCCAGCGTGTAGTCGCCCGGCTTTTCGACGCCGGTGCCGTCCGCTTTCTCTTCGCCGATCTGGCGCTCCAGCAGCGGCGGCAGCGCGTTCATGCGCACGTAGAGTTCGGTGTGATCTTCGGCCTGGCCGGAGATGATCAGCGGCGTACGGGCTTCGTCGATCAGGATCGAGTCGACCTCGTCGACCACCGCGAAATTCAGGGCTCGCTGCACGCGCGCGTCGGTCTCGTAGACCATGTTGTCGCGCAGGTAGTCGAAGCCGAATTCGTTGTTCGTGCCGTAGGTGATGTCCGCCGCGTAGGCTTCCTGCTTCGCGGCATGATCCATCTGCGACAGATTGATGCCGACCGACAGACCGAGGAAGTTGTACAGGCGCGCCATCCATTCGGCGTCGCGCTGGGCCAGGTAGTCGTTGACCGTGACGACGTGCACGCCGCGGCCCGACAGCGCGTTCAGGTACACCGGCAGCGTGGCGACGAGCGTCTTGCCCTCGCCAGTGCGCATTTCGCCGATCTTGCCGTAGTGCAGAACCATGCCGCCGATCAGCTGCACGTCGAAGTGGCGCATTTTCAGCACCCGCTTGCTGGCCTCGCGGCACACCGCGAAGGCTTCGGGCAGGAGCTTGTCGAGCGACTCGCCGCTCGCGACGCGCTGGCGGAATTCACCCGTTTTGGCGCGCAGTTGATCGTCCGTCAATTGCTCGATCTGCGGTTCGAGCGCATTGATCGCCGCGACGGTCTTTTGATATTGCTTGACTAGCCGCTGGTTGCGGCTGCCAAAAATCTTCTGTAGAAAACCGGTGGTCATCGGATCGGTGTCTGCGTCGCGGCTTCGGCTGGGTCGCGCCGTGCAGTTCGTGCACGTGCGCTCCGGGGGTCAGAAGGGCCTCGGCGGCTTAGTCCAAGAGTGAATTCGAATCGCGCATTTTAGCACGCGCCCCCGCCCACGCCTGTGTCAGCAATGAGACGGCGGCAGGGCATCCGAAGCCCGCGGCAGCGCGCCCGGAGAGTGCGCATGAGGCGGGTCCGCGTGCATCCCGCGCGGTACAATCGCGGCGTGAACGCGCATAGGGTGCGAACACGCCGCTACCTACCGAAAATGAACCGTTTTCCTTCCTTTTCAAGGCCGCCGCCCAAGCAGTTCAAGGCGCGCCGCCCGCAGCCGGTCGCCGAAGTGCTCAACCGCACGGATGCGTTCGCGGCCCTGCGCGCGGGCGTCGAGCAGATTGCGGCGCTGGAGAAGGACCTGCGTGCGCTGCTGCCCGACTACCTGGCAACGAGCGTCGAGCCCAGCTTTATCAAGGAAGGCGTGCTCGCCCTGTTTGCCGGCCATAACGCGCTGGCGGCACGGCTTCGGCATCTGGAGCCACGGCTGCTGTCAGATCTGCAGCAGCGCGGCTGGCCCGTCAATGCACTGCGGATTCGGGTGCGGCCGCAACCCGTCAAGGAACCGCCGCCGGTCAAGCAGGCCCGCATGACGCCGGCCGGCGCCGACGCGCTCCACGCGCTGAGCGAATCACTGGCGCCGTCGCCATTACAGGAAGCCCTGGCGAAAATGGCGGCCCGGCATCGGAGAAATCGCTAGGCAGAAAAAAAGCGGCCCGACTGGGCCGCTTGCTTTTCATGCGCTTGTTTCGGAAATTTCGCCAGAAGGCGTCAGGCGAAAGCCGTCTGGGTTTCGTAGGCAAAGCCCCGCGGTGCTTTCTGCGTGTCGTCGAAGGTGACGATTTCGTACGAATCTTCGTGCGCCAACAGTTCGCGCAGCAACGCGTTGTTCAGGCCGTGACCCGACTTGTACGCGGTGTACGACGCCAGCAACGGATGGCCGACCACATACAGATCGCCGATCGCGTCGAGCATCTTGTGCTTCACGAACTCGTCGTCGTAGCGCAGGCCGTCGTTGTTCAGAATGCGGTACTCGTCGAGCACGATCGCGTTGTCCATGCTGCCGCCGCGTGCGAGACCCAGTTCGCGCATCATTTCCACTTCATGCGCAAAACCGAAGGTACGGGCACGCGCGATTTCGCGCACGTACGATGTATTGGCAAAATCCACTTCCAGCGCCTGGCCGGTTTTATCCACAGCCGGGTGACGGAAATCGATCGTGAATTTGAGCTTGAAACCGAAATACGGATCGAGACGCGCGAACTTATCGCCGTCGCGGATTTCCACCGGCTTGGTGACCTTGATGAATTTCTTCGCCGCGTTCTGCTCTTCAATACCTGCCGATTGAATCAGAAACACGAACGAACCGGCACTGCCGTCCATGATGGGAATTTCTTCGGCGGTGACGTCGACATACAGGTTGTCGATGCCAAGACCGGCGCAGGCGGACATCAGATGCTCGATGGTCGAAACGCGCGCGCCGTCTTTCTGCAAGACAGAAGCCAGACGCGTATCGCCAATCGCCATCGCCGACGCGGGAATGTCTACCGGCGTGGCCAGATCCACGCGCGAAAACACAATGCCCGTATCCGGCCCGGCCGGACGAAGCGTCAGTTCGACTTTACGGCCCGAGTGCAGGCCAATGCCGACTGTCTTGACGATTTGTTTGATAGTGCGCTGCTTCAACATGGTGATCTTCTATTCGATTGAAAATCCCAATCGGGACTTTTTATTCCATAGCGCGAAGTATACTCCAATACCCTAAAGAGCGTCTTTGCGCGGAACGTATCAATCTGTTTCGCTGCATTACCCTTGGGCGCCCATCAGGGGAAGCGTGACGGGCCGATGTCCCGGAACGGAGGCGTTTCCGGTCATCGGCCCGCGTAACGGCCTGTCACAAAAGCGTCTTATCGACCGTTGCCCTGGCACAACGCGCAAAGCGTATGCCCAAGGTGAAGGCCGCGACGCCAACGTGCTTAGCTCAACGTGGCGAGAATACTCCCTGCATCGCTGACTTCGAATTTGCCGGCAGCCTCGACGTTCAACGTCTTGACCACGCCGTCGTCGACCACCATCGCGTAGCGCTGGGAACGGATTCCCATGCCGCGCGCCGACAAATCCTGCTCGAGACCGAGCGCCCGCGTGAAAGCCGCACTACCGTCCGCCATCATGCGCACCTTGCCCGAGGCGTGCTGATCGCGTCCCCACGCGCCCATTACGAACGCGTCGTTGACGGACACGCACCAGATTTCGTCGATGCCGAGAGCGCGCAACTGCTCGGCATGCTCGACATAACCCGGTACATGTTTGGCTGAACAGGTCGGCGTGAACGCGCCCGGCAATCCGAAGATCACCACGCGCTTGCCCGCCGTCTGCTCGCGCACGTCGAAGCTGTTAGGCCCGATCGTGCAGCCCGGCCGCTCGTCTTCGATCAACTCGAAGAGCGTTGCGTCGGGCAGCTTGTCACCTGCCTGAATCATGCTCAGTCCTTTGCATCGATGCGAAGCACGCTCGCACGTCGTCGTGTCGCAGTGAAAAATCCGGCGTGAACCCCACTACACGCTCCGCCGTCCGGCGACAGTCGCCCACTCCGCTTCGCGAATCCGAAGAGGGCAGTCGTCCTTGTCGCGAATCCTTAAAGATACGCGACTTGTTCGCCGTTCACCCGCCACGCTCGTGCATTCGTCCGCCAGCGCCTGAATCGGCGCGGCAACGAAAGCCTGCCCGTGCGCTCAGTCCGCCTGCTTGCGCAGGAATGCCGGAATGTCGTACGTATCGACGCCCTTTTCCTGCAGCGCCTGTACGTGCGAAGCGGCCGTATCGCGCGACGTGCGCCACACTGCCGGCGTATCCAGCGCACCGTAGTCGGCGGTGCTGGCGTGCGACGTTTGCGGTGCATAAGTAGCGTGTGCGTTGATCGGCTGGTTGTCGGTGCCGGTGCGCAGCAGCGTCATCGGTGCCGATTGCTGCTTCTTCGCCGCACGGCCCAGACCCGTTGCCACGACCGTCACGCGCAGCGCGTCGCCCATTGCATCGTCGTACACCGCGCCGAAAATCACGGTGGCATCTTCCGCAGCATAGCTCTTGATGGTGTTCATCACTTCGCGCGTTTCCGACAGACGCAGCGAACGGCTCGACGTGATGTTGACCAGCACGCCACGCGCACCCGACAGGTCCACACCTTCCAGCAGCGGGCTGGCGACAGCCTGCTCGGCGGCCAGACGCGCGCGATCGACACCGGCAACCGTCGCCGTGCCCATCATCGCCTTGCCCTGCTCGCCCATCACCGTCTTCACGTCTTCGAAGTCGACGTTCACCAGACCGTCGACGTTGATGATTTCCGCGATGCCGGCAACTGCGTTGTTCAGAACGTCGTCTGCGCACTGGAAGCACTTGTCCATCTCGGCGTCATCGCCCATCACCTCGAACAGCTTGTCGTTCAGGACGACGATCAGCGAGTCGACGTGATCCTCCAGTTGCTGCGAACCGGCTTCCGCGACGCGCATGCGCTTGCCGCCTTCGAATTCGAACGGCTTGCTGACGACGCCAACGGTCAGAATCCCCATTTCCTTGGCGATCTGCGCGACCACGGGTGCTGCGCCCGTGCCCGTGCCGCCGCCCATGCCGGCCGTGATGAAGACCATGTGCGCGCCGCGCAGTGCGTCGGCGATGCGCTCACGGGCTTCTTCCGCCGCGGCGCGGCCCATTTCCGGCTTCGCGCCGGCGCCCAGACCCGTGTTGCCGAGCTGGATCACCGCGGAGGCGCGCGAACGCGACAGCGCCTGCGCGTCCGTGTTCATCACGATGAAGTCGACGCCTTGCACGCCTTTGTTGATCATGTGCTGAACGGCATTGCCGCCAGCGCCACCTACTCCGATCACCTTGATGATGGTGCCGTTCGTTTCGGTTTCCAGCATTTGGAAATCCATGATGCCTCCGTCAAGATAAAAAATTACAGCCACTCGGCCGTTATTCGGCGGGAGATCGGGCAACCTCCTGTCGCGCGCCGGCCGCCGGCACCAGCGCGTATTCCTACAACCCGTTCGAAACCTGTTCTGTGCAGCGATACAGCGAATGCGTTAGAAGTTGCCGAGGAACCAGTCCTTCATGCGGGTGAAGACCTGTCCCATGGAGCCCGACTGCACGGCGACCTTGCGGCCGCGCATGCGTTGCGAGCGTCCTTCGACGAGCAGGCCCATCGCCGTCGAGTAGCGCGGATTGCGCACTACATCGGCGAGACCGCCCGCGTATTCCGGCACGCCGATTCGCACCGGCTTCAGGAAAATGTCCTCACCCAGTTCGACCATGCCGAGCATCATCGACGCGCCGCCGGTCAGCACCACGCCGGAGCTGAGCAGTTCCTCGTAACCCGACTCGCGCACCACCTGCTGCACGAGCGAAAACAGTTCTTCGACGCGCGGCTCGACCACCGCCGCCAGCGCCTGGCGCGACAGCGTGCGTGGACCGCGTTCGCCGAGACCCGGCACTTCGATCATTTCGTCCGGATCGGCGAGCGCCTGCTTGGCGATGCCGTAATCCACCTTGATGTCTTCCGCGTCCGGCGTCGGCGTGCGCAGTGCCATCGCGATGTCGCTGGTGATCTGATCGCCGGCGATCGGAATCACCGCCGTATGACGAATCGCGCCTTCGCTGAAAATCGCGATGTCCGTCGTGCCACCGCCGATATCGACCAGCACCACGCCGAGTTCTTTTTCGTCTTCCGTCAGCACCGCGAGCGACGACGCAAGCGGTTGCAGAATCAGATCGTTCACTTCGAGCCCGCAGCGGCGCACGCACTTCACGATGTTCTGCGCCGCGCTCACCGCGCCGGTGACGATATGCACCTTCACTTCGAGGCGAATGCCGCTCATGCCGATCGGCTCGCGCACATCCTCCTGCCCGTCGATGATGAATTCCTGCGTCAGGATATGCAGCACCTGCTGATCGGTCGGGATGTTGATCGCCTTCGCCGTTTCGATCACGCGCGCCACGTCCGTCTGCGTGACTTCCTTCTCCTTGATCGCCACCATGCCGCTGGAATTGAAGCTGCGGATATGGCTGCCGGCAATCCCGGTAAATACGTTCGTGATCTTGCAGTCGGCCATCAGCTCGGCTTCTTCGAGCGCGCGCTGAATGGACTGCACAGTGGCTTCGATGTTCACCACCACGCCTTTCTTGAGCCCCTTCGATTCGCTCTGGCCGAGGCCGATCACCTCGTAGTGACCTTCGCCCTTCAACTCGGCGACGATGGCCACGACCTTCGACGTCCCGATGTCGAGGGCGACCAGCAGATCTTTATAGTCTTTACTCATAGCGTGCTCATTGCGTGTGATGTCCGTTTACTTCTTGCCCTTGTCGGGTTCGGTGATAAAGCGCATCCCTGCCGCGCGAATCGCGAAACCGTTCGGATAGCGCAAGTCCGCATACTCGATATCCTTTCCCCAACGTTGCGTCACCGCGCTCCACGCCGCGCTCAGGCGGCGGCTCCGATCGAGCAGCGTGTCCTGATTGCGCTCGCGCCCAAGTTCCACCTGCGTGCCGTTCGAGAGCTTCACCGTCCACGCGTAGCGCGGCGACAGCGTCACTTCTTCAGGCGTCGCGCCCAACGGCGCAAACCATTTCTGGAAGTCGTGATAACGCGCGACCACCTCTTTTGCCGTGCCGTCCGGACCGTCGAACGCGGGCAGATCCTCCTCGAGCTCGCCCTGATTCGCGGTAAACAACTCGCCGTCGACGCTCACCAACTGATCGCTGCCCCACGTCCCCAGCGGTTTGTACTCTTCGAGCGTGACAGCCAGCGCGTTCGGCCAGACACGCCGCACGCTCGCATGACGCACCCACGGCATCTGCTCGAACGCCTGACGCGCCAGGTCGAGATCCACCGTAAAAAAGTTGCCCTTCAACCGGCCTACTACACCCGCGCGCACCGTCGGCGAATTGATGTGCTCGGTGTCGCCGTCGATCTGGATTTCGCGCAGCGCGAAATTCGGGCGCTGGATCAGCCAGTAACCGCCTGCCGCCAGCAGCACGAGCACCAGCAACACATGCAATGCGTTGGCGGCGAAATTGAGCTGGCGAACGTTGTTCCACATGGTGTTGCTTTCGGGTCGCCCCGGTTAGTCCTTAAGCGTCAGCGCCAGCACGGCGACAACGAGTTCCTGATAGCTGATGCCCACCGCGCGCGCCGCTTTCGGCGGCAGCGAGTGATCGGTCATGCCAGGCGCTGTGTTCACTTCGAGGAAATACGGGTTGCCATCGGCGTCGAGCATGAAATCCGCGCGACCCCAGTCGGTGCAACCGAGCACGTCGAAGGCACGGCGCGCCAGCACTTTCAGACGCGCTTCCTCGTCCGCCGCCAGACCGCACGGGATCAGATACTGGGTATCGTTCGCAATGTACTTCGCGTGATAGTCGTAAAACTCGCCGGCCGGCACGATGCGGATCACCGGCAGATCGAGATTGCCGGCGATGCATGCGGTGTATTCGCCGCCGCCTTCAATGCTCTTTTCGACCACCACGATCCTGTCGAACTTGACCGCCTCGATCAGCGCGGCGGGCAGTGCGTCGGCGCTCTTCACCTTGATCACCGCGACGCTCGACCCTTCGCTCGCCGGCTTCACGAAGAGCGGCAAACCGAGCTTCGCGACGATGTCTTTGGCGCGCGCTTCGTAGTCGTCGCCACGCAGCACCGTTTCGAACGGCGGCGTCGGAACGCCGAGTTGCTGCCACACGAGCTTGGTGCGGAACTTGTCCAGACCGAGCGCCGAGCCGAGCACGCCGCTGCCCGTGTAGCGGATGCCGTAAAAGTCGAGCGCGCCCTGGATCTGGCCGTTCTCGCCATAGCCGCCATGCAGCGCATTGAACGCGCGCACGAAACCCTCTTCCTTCAATGCGGCGAGCGGACGCTCGGCCGGATCGAACGGATGCGCGTCGATGCCGGCGTCGCGCAGACCTTGCAGCACGAGACGCCCGGAATTGAGCGACACCTCGCGCTCGGCGGAGTTGCCGCCGAGCAGCACTGCCACCTTGCCGAATTGTTTGGGGTCGATACTGCTCATCTCACTCACACCTTTGTTTCCTGCGCGAGGCGAGCCGGCACACCGCCGATCGAACCTGCGCCCATCGTGATCACCACATCGCCGTCGCGCACTATCGCCGAGAGCGCGTCCGGCACTTCATCCACCGTATCGACAAACACCGGTTCGACCTTGCCCGCCACCCGCAGCGCACGCGCGAGAGCACGGCCGTCCGCGGCGACGATCGGCGACTCGCCAGCTGAATAGACTTCGGTCAGCACAAGCGCGTCGACGGTCGACAGCACTTTCACAAAATCTTCGAAGCAGTCACGCGTACGTGTGAAGCGGTGCGGCTGGAAGGCCAGCACCAGACGCCGGCCCGGAAATGCGCCGCGCGCCGCCGCCACCGTGGCCGCCATTTCGACCGGGTGATGACCGTAGTCGTCGACCAGTGTGTACGCGCCGTTCGTCTTGCCTTCGCTAGACACCGGCACCTCGCCGTAACGCTGGAAGCGTCGGCCCACGCCGTTGAAATCCGCCAGCGCTCGCTGGATATCGGCATCTTTCACTTCAAGTTCAGTCGCAATGGCAATGGCTGCCAAAGCGTTCTGCACGTTGTGCTCGCCGGGCAGGTTCAGCACGATGTCGAGCGGCGCCGCGTCTTCGCGCATCGCCGTGAAATGCATCTTGCCGTCACGCGCCTGTACGTTCACCGCGCGCACTTGCGCATCCGGCGCGAAGCCGTAGCGGATGATCGGCTTCGACACGAACGGCAGGATCTCCTTCACGTTCGGATCGTCGACGCACAGCACCGCGATACCGTAGAACGGCAGACGGTGCGTAAATTCGATGAACGCCTGCTTGAGCCGCGCGAAGTCGTGGCCGTAGGTGTCCATGTGATCGGCGTCGATGTTCGTGATGACTTCGATCACCGGGAACAGATTCAGGAACGACGCATCCGACTCGTCGGCTTCCGCGACGATGAAGTCGCCCGTACCGAGCCGCGCATTCGCGCCCGCGCTGATCAGCCGGCCGCCGATCACGAAGGTCGGGTCGAGTCCACCGGCCGCGAGCACGCTCGCCACCAGCGAGGTAGTCGTGGTCTTGCCATGCGTGCCGGCAATCGCGATGCCCTGCTTCAGGCGCATCAGTTCCGCGAGCATCACCGCGCGCGGCACGATCGGAATGCGGCGATGACGCGCGGCCAGCACTTCCGGATTGTCGCTACGCACGGCGGTAGAGACGACCACCGCGTTCGCGCCTTCGATGTTCCCCGCCGCGTGACCGATCGCGATCCGCGCGCCGAGTGCGGCGAGGCGATCGGTAATCGCGTTGCTCGTCAGATCCGAGCCGCTCACCTGATAGCCGAGGTTGACCAGCACCTCTGCGATGCCGCTCATGCCGACCCCGCCGATGCCGACAAAGTGAATGTGTTTGACGATGTGTTTCATTGCTTTCCTTCTGGGCTCGCGCCCGAAATCGAACCCGCCACGGTCGCGCAAATCTGCGCGACCTGCTCCGTGGCGTCGGGTTTCGCGAGCGAGCGCGAACGCTCCGCCATCTCCGCGAGGGTTGCTCGCGTCTGGCTGCGCAACCAGTCGGCGAGGGTTTCCGCCGACAGGTCGCGTTGCTGCACGACCAGCGCCGCGCCGTTGTCGGCGAGGAACGCTGCATTAGTGGTTTGATGATCGTCTACTGCATACGGGAACGGCACGAAAAGCGCCGCCACGCCTACTGCCGAAATCTCGGAAACCGTCATCGCGCCGGACCGGCAGATCACCAGGTCCGCGTTCGCGTAGGCGCTCGTCATGTCGTCGATGAACGGCACGAGTTCGACGTCAGCGCCTGCTAGCAAACCGGCTGCCGCGTAGTTCTCGCGCAGCGCTTCAATGTGCTTCGCGCCCGCCTGATGCACGATGCGCGGCCGTTCGTTCGGCGCCAGCAAAGCCACCGCGCGCGGCACGACTTCATTCAATGCCGCCGCGCCCAGACTGCCGCCCACCACCAGCACGTTCAACGGACCGCTGCGCTGCGCGTAGCGTGCTTTGGGTGCAATTGCGCCCGCAAGTTCCGCACGAATCGGATTTCCCGTCCATTCGCCGTGCGGCAGTGCATTCGGGAACGCAACCAGCACGCGTTTAGCGACTTTCGCGAGCACCTTGTTCGCGAGACCGGCAATCGAATTCTGTTCATGCAGCACCAGCGGACGGCCGCTCAACGCGGTCATCAAACCGGCCGGAAACGTAATGTAGCCGCCCATGCCGAGCACCACATCAGGCTTCACGCGGCGCAGCACGCTGAGGCTTTGCGTGCATGCGCGCAGCAGATTCAGCGGCAGCATCAGCTTGGTCTTCAGGCCTTTGCCGCGCAGGCCGCCAAAGCGCACGTATTCCATCGGGATGCCGTGCTTCGGCACCAGCGTCGCTTCCATGCCCGCGGGATTGCCGAGCCATACGACCTTCCAGCCCCACGCCTGCATTAGATGAGCGACCGCGAGCCCCGGGAACACGTGTCCCCCGGTGCCACCGGCCATCACCATCAGCGTGCGTTGCGGCACAGCGGTCATACTTTTCCTCCGCGCATCAGCATGGACGAAAACCCGTTTTGGCTTCGGCCGCTGCGCTTAACTTCGCGCGCCTTGCGCACGAAGTTAGCCTTCGCCGAAATCGTGCGCTGCTGCATGGGGGTCATACCTTCCCCCCACGCATCAGCATGGACGAAAACCCGTTTTGGCTTCGGCCGCTGCGCTTAACTTCGCGCGCCTTGCGCACGAAGTTAGCCTTCGCCGAAATCGTGCGCTGCTGCATGGGGGTCATACCTTCCCCCCACGCATCAGCACACGATTTTCATAATCCACGCGCATCAGCACGGCCACTGCGACGCAGTTCAGCAAAATGCCCGAGCCGCCGTAACTGACGAGCGGCAACGTGAGACCCTTGGTCGGCAGCAAGCCGAGGTTCACGCCCATGTTGATGAAAGTCTGCGCGCCGAACCAGATGCCGACGCCCTTCGCCACAAGGCCCGCGAACGTGCGATCAAGCGCAAGCGCCTGGCGGCCGATCTCGAACGAGCGCCGCACGATCCAGTAGAACATCAGGATCACGACCAGCACGCCGACAAAACCCAGTTCCTCGCCGATCACCGCGAGGATGAAGTCGGTATGCGCTTCCGGCAGATAGTTGAGCTTCTCGACGCTGCCGCCGAGTCCCACGCCGAACCATTCGCCGCGCCCGAACGCGATCAGCGAGTGCGTCAATTGATAAGCCTTGCCCTGGGCATAGCGGTCGTCCCACGGATCGAGGTACGCGAAAATCCGCTCACGACGCCACGGCGACGCCCACACCAGCAAGCTGAACGTGCCGACCGCGGTCGCCACCAGTCCGCCGAACAGCTTGCCGTTCACGCCGCCGAGAAACAGCACGCCCATTGCGATCGCCGCGATCACCATGAACGCGCCCATGTCCGGCTCGAGCAGCAGCAACGCGCCGACGAGTCCCACCGCCACCGCCATCGGCAAAAAGCCTTTGGCGAAGCTATGCATGTATTCCTGCTTGCGCACCGTGTAGTTCGCCGCGTAAATCGTCACGGCGAGCTTCATGATTTCCGACGGCTGCATGTTCGTGATGCCGAGCGGAATCCAGCGGCGCGCGCCGTTCACGCCCTTGCCGACGTGTGGAATCAGCACGATCACCAACGCGGCCAGCGAAATCAGAAACAGCTTCGGCGCGTACTTGTCCCACGTCGCGATTGGAACGCGGAACGCCACGACGCCGATCACCGAGCCCATCACCACGAAGATGATCTGGCGCACGAGGAATGCGTAGTCGCGGTACGACGCGTATTTCGGCGAATCGGGCATGGCGATCGACGCCGAATACACCATCACCACGCCGAGTCCGAGCAGCGCGACGACCACCCACAGCAGCGAATGATCGTAGTCGAGCATGCGCGAGCGCAGCGGACGCACGCCGTTGACGGCGCTCGCGAGACCGCTGCCGCCCGTGCGGCCACCGACCCGACCCGCGCCGCCCAAACCGCCTGCGTCGCTGGCGGCAGCCTGACGCGAACCGAAACGTTCCGACCAGCTCATATCATCGTCCCCCGTTCGGCTGCGATCTCTTCCACCGTGCTGCGGAACACCGCGGCGCGGTGCGCGTAACCCTTGAACATGTCGAAGCTTGCGCAAGCCGGCGACAGCAGTACGGCGTCGCCCGGCTGCGCCAGCGCGGCCGCGGCGCGCGTTGCTTCTTCGAGCGTGGCGTGGTCCGTCATCGCGATACCGGTGTCTTCCAGCGCGGCGCGAATCTGCGGCGCGTCACGGCCGATCAGCATCACGGCGCGGCACCAGCGCATGACCGGCGCCGCGAGCGGTTCGAAATCCTGGCCCTTGCCGTCGCCGCCGGCGATCAGCACCACGCGCTGCGCGAGTCCGTCGAGCGCGGCGACCGTCGCGCCGACATTGGTGCCCTTGCTGTCGTCCACATAATCGATACCGTCGATCGACGCGATCAATTCCACGCGATGCGGCTCGCCGCGATATTCGCGCAGACCGTGCAGCAGCGGCGCACCCGGCAGGCCGACCGCGCGGGCGAGCGCGTAGGCGGCGAGCGCGTTGGCGGCGTTGTGCAAACCGCGAATGCGCAAGGCGTCCGCCGGCATCAGGCGCTTCAACGCAATGTTCGGCGGCGTCGCCACTTCGTTCTTGCGGCGGCGCTTCGGCACAGGTTCGTCGCTCGCGTCGCGATCGTGCGCTTCGACCAGCCAGATCATGCCGTTGTCGCGCAGCAAACCGTAGTCGCCGTCGTTCTTCGGCTCGGTGACGCCGAACGTGATCACCTCTGCTTCGCTGTCTTCCGAAGGCGCCAGCGCCATGACGCGCGAGTCGTCCCGATTCAGCACACGCACCGTTTGTGTACCAAAGATGCGGCCCTTCGCGGCAGCGTATGCGTCGAGTCCGCCGTGCCAGTCGAGGTGATCCTGGGTGATGTTCAGCACAACCGCCGCATCCGGCGAAAACGTGTGCGCGGTTTCGAGCTGGAAGCTCGAGAGCTCCAGCACCCACACGTCCGGCAACGCGGTGTTGTCGATCGCTTCCGAGAGCTTGTCGAGCAGCGCCGGGCTGATATTGCCCGCCACCGCGACCTTCCTGCCGGCGCGCTCGCAGAGCAGTCCAGTGAGGCTCGTGGTCGTGGTCTTGCCGTTAGTGCCGGTAATCGCGATCACTTTCGGCGCATAGCCGCTTTCGCCGAGCGTCTTCAGCGCTTGCGAGAAAAATTCGAGTTCGCCCCACACGGGGATGCCCTGCTCGCGCGCCGCCGCGATCAGCGACAACAGATCCGCGGCAAGCGGCGACAAACCCGGGCTGATGGCGACGAGTTCGACGCCTTCGAGCAGCACCGGAGAAAACGGGCCGCCGACGAATTGCGCGTCGACGCCGTGTGCTTCGAGCGCGGACAGGTTCGGCGGCACTTCGCGCGTATCGGCCACACGCAGCCGACAGCCGTGCCGCGCGCACCAGCGCGCCATAGCGAGACCGGATTCACCCAGTCCCAGCACGAGCACCATCGGCTTTTGCCGATCCCGAAACTTCTCGCCGAACATCGCCTGCTTCCCCTAATACCTGCTGCTTAACGCAGTTTGAGCGTGGACAAACCAAAGAGACACAACATCAACGTGATGATCCAGAAGCGCACGACCACTTGGGTTTCCTTCCAACCCGACAATTCGAAGTGGTGATGCAGCGGCGCCATCTTGAAGAGACGCCGCCCTTCGCCGAAACGACGCTTGGTGAATTTGAACCAGGTCACCTGCAACATCACGGAGAGCGTCTCCGCGACGAAAATGCCGCCCATGATGAAGAGCACGATTTCCTGGCGCACGATCACCGCGACCGTGCCGAGCGCGCCGCCGAGCGCCAGCGCGCCGACGTCGCCCATGAACATTTGCGCCGGGTGCGTGTTGAACCAGAGGAACGCGAGCCCCGCCCCACCCATTGCCGAACAGAAGATCAGCAGTTCGCCCGCACCGGCAATATGCGGAAACAGCAGGTATTTCGAGTAGACCGAGCTGCCCATCACGTAAGCGAACACGCCGAGCGACGCGCCGACCAGCACGACCGGCATGATCACGAGACCGTCGAGGCCGTCGGTGAGATTGACCGCGTTGCTCGCGCCGACGATCACCAGATACGTCAGTACGATGAAGCCCCACACGCCGAGCGGATAGCTGATCGATTTGACGAACGGCAGCATCAGGTCGGCGTGGGGAGGCAGGCCCATCGACAGGCCGCTGCGCACCCACGCCATGAACAGGTCATACACGCGCACATTGCTCGCTTCGGACACGCTGAACGCGAGGTACACGGCGGCGAACAGGCCGATCACCGACTGCCAGAAATACTTTTCGCGCGACGACATGCCGCGCGGATCCTTGTAGACCACCTTGCGGTAATCGTCGACCCAGCCGATCACGCCGAAACCGAACGTGACGAGCATCACGATCCAGATGAAGCGATTGGTCAGATCGGCCCACAGCAACGTGGCCACGGCAATGCCGAGCAGAATCAGCACACCGCCCATGGTCGGCGTGCCGGATTTGACGAGGTGAGTCTGCGGGCCGTCTTTACGAACGGCCTGACCGACCTTCATGGCGGTCAGCTTGCGGATCACCGCCGGGCCGCAGACGAGCCCGATCAGCAGCGCGGTGATGGTCGCCATCACCGCACGGAAAGTCAGATAACTGAACACGCGCAAGAAGCTTGCGTCATTCTGCAGCCATTGCGCCAGCGCCAGTAGCATGCTTCGGTCCTTCTATTTCAATGTGCGGCGGGCGTGCTGCCCGCTGCGTTGGGTTGTGGACTCGTTACGGCGTCCACCACGCGCTCCATCTGCATGAAGCGCGAGCCTTTCACGAGAAGCGTTGCGGCAGGACCGAAACCGGCCTGCTGCAATTGCGCGACCAGCGTGCCGACGTCGGCGACGTGGTGCGCGTTCGCGCCATACGCGGCGCAGGCGTCGCGCGAGGCGTCGCCCATTGCGTACAGCGCGTCGATACCGCGTTCCCTCGCGTACGCGCCGATTTCGCGGTGGAACGCCGGACCGTTGTCGCCGACTTCGCCCATGTCACCCATCACCAGCACGCGGGGCGCGGGGCGCGGGGCGAGCACGTCGATTGCGGCGCGCATCGAATCGGGGTTAGCGTTGTAGGTGTCGTCGATCACGGTTGCGCCGGCGAGCGTGCCGAGTACGGCTTGCTTCACCTGCAAGCGGCCCTTTACTGCGCCGAACGACTCGAGGCCGCGCCTGATCGCGTCGAGCGACACGCCTGCGGCGAGAGCGGCTGACGTTGCGGCGAGTGCGTTGTGCGCATTGTGGTCGCCGAGCACTTGCAGCGTGACTTCGATATGGCCTTCCGGCGTGTCGATGCTCAAGATGTTGCCGGCGAACGTGCCTTTTACCGCAGCTTCAGTGGTGCGCTCCGCGGAGTTCAGCGCGAAGTCCATGATGCGGTTGCCGGTTGCGGCCACTCGCCAGATGCTCGCGTAAGCGTCGTCGGCGGGGAACACGGCGATACCTTGGGGCGAGAGCGCGTGAATCACGCTTGCGTGTTCCAGCGCGACGGCTTCGACAGTCGCCATGAATTCCTGGTGCTCGCGCTGTGCGTTGTTTACTACCGCGACGGTCGGCTCGGCGATTTTCGCGAGGTCAGAGGTTTCGCCCGGATGGTTCATGCCGAGTTCGACTACCGCCAGTTGATGTGCTGCGTGCAGACGGAACAGCGTGAGCGGCAAGCCGATGTCGTTGTTGAAGTTGCCCGCAGTGGCGAGACGTGCGTCGGCGCCGACCGCGGCCGCGAAGATCGACGCGATCATTTCCTTGACCGTGGTCTTGCCGTTGCTGCCCGTCACGGCGACGAGCGGCATGCTGAACTTGCGGCGCCAGCCGCGTGCGAGCGCACCCAGACCTACACGCGTGTCGGTGACTTGCAGCGTGGGCACGTTCCAGTCTTGCGGCGTGCGCGAGGCCAGTGCCGCCGTGACGTTACGCGCGGCCACGTCCGGCAGGAAGTCGTGCGCGTCGAACCGGTCGCCCTTGATCGCGACGAACAGATCGCCCGGGCCGGCGCTGCGGCTGTCGGTCGAGATGCGTTCAAAAGCGACGCTGTCGTCGCCGAGCACGGTCGAGCCCGGGATCAGCGCCGCAGCTTCACGCAGCGAGAACATGCTCATTCGCCACCTCCGCGTGCCTGCGTCGCGCGCGCGGCCAGCGCGAGGCGAGCGTGATCCTGATCGGAGAAAGCGCGTTTCTTACCCATGATTTCCTGTGTTGCTTCATGCCCCTTGCCGGCCAGCACGATAACGTCTTCGCGCGCGGCGCTGCGGATCGCCTGCAGGATCGCGCTTGCGCGGTCCTCGATACGGCGTGCCTTCGACGCGTCTTTCATACCCGCCGCGATCTGCTCGATGATCGATTGCGGATCTTCGCTGCGCGGGTTGTCGCTGGTCAGCACGACGCCGTCGGCGATCTTCTCGGCGATCGCGCCCATCAGCGGACGCTTGGTCGCATCGCGATCGCCGCCGCAGCCGAACATGCAGATCAGTTCGCCACCGCGTGCGGCGGCCATCGGGCGCAGCGCCTCCAGCGTCTTTTCCAGCGCATCCGGCGTGTGCGCGTAATCGATCACGACGAGCGGTTCGTCGTTCTGCAAGCGGCCGCCCAGACGCTGCATGCGGCCGTTCACCGGTTCGAGCTTCGCCAGTTCGGCCAGCGCGGCTTCGAACGGCACGTCGGCGGCAAGCAACGCGCCCAGTACGCCGAGCAGATTGCTCACGTTGAACGCGCCGAGCGTTTGCACTTCGACTTCGGCATCGCCCCACTCCGAGGTGCTCAGATGGAACGCGGTGCCCGTGGCCGTGGCGCGCACATTCGAGGCCAGCAGCAACGCGTCAGCTCGCGGCGCGTCCTGCAGCGCGCCTTGTTCGCTGTCGAGGCCGTAGGCAATCGTGCGCGCATGGCCTTGCGTGCTGGCGAGCAAACGGCGGCCGGCTGCATCGTCGCGATTGATCACGGCCGCACGCAGTTCGGGCCAGGCGAAGAGGCGCGCTTTGGCGGCTTCGTAGGCTTCGAACGTCTGGTGATAGTCGAGATGGTCCTGCGTGAGATTCGTGAACACGGCGATGTCGAACGCCGTGCCGTTCACGCGCCCCTGGTGCAGCGCGTGCGACGACACTTCCATGGCGACCGCCTGCGCGCCCGCGTCGCGCAATTGCGCGAGGCTGCGTTGCAGTTGCGGTGCGTCGGGCGTGGTGAAACCCGTGTGCACCAGGTGACCGGGCAAACCCGTGCCGAGCGTGCCGATGATCGCGCAACGCGTGCCGAGCGCCGTCAGCGCCGCCGAGATCCACTGGCTGCACGAAGTCTTGCCGTTCGTGCCGGTAATGCCGACCGTCAGCATGCTGTCGCTTGGGTCGTTGTACCAGCCGCTCGCGATCGAACCCGCGAGTTCGTTCAACGCCGGCACGGCGAGCGTGTTCGACGGATCGATCGCGCCGCTGAAGCCCTCGGGCTGAACCAGCACGGCGGCGGCGCCACGTTCGATCGCACCCTCGATGAACGGATGGTTGTCCGCGCCGTCCACTGCGTAGGCGAAAAACACGTCGCCGGCCGCGAGCGAGCGCGTGTCTGCGTGCAGATGCGCGCCTGGCTGCACGTGAGCGTGCAGCCAGGTTAGAGCGTCGGCGATCTGCCGCTGCGCGGGATGCTTGTGACGCAGCGCGCTCATCGCACGACTCCCGGATGGCTTTTCGCGTTCGCGGAAATCGTCATCTTCTTCGCGCCGGCGCTAGTGGAGAGTTTCTTGACCGTGGCAGGCGTGGCGGGCGCAGTCGGTGCGGGCGGGGCCGAGTCGTCGGACACCACCATTTGCTTGACCGGCATGTCCGGCGGCACATTCAGCGAGCGCAGCGTATCGCCGACAATGCTCGAGAACACCGGGCCCGACACCTGACCGCCGAAGTGGCTGCCCGCCGTCGGTTCGTCGACCGAAACGGCCACGACGATGCGCGGATTCGGCATGGGCGCCATGCCGACGAACGACGCGCGATATTTGGAGTGGTCGTAACCGTGCGCGCCGTGCTTGTACGCCGTACCGCTTTTACCGCCCACGCGATAGCCCGGCACCGCCGCATCCGGCGAGGTGCCGCCCGGCGCCGTGACGGTTTCGAGCATGGCGCGCACTTCGCGCGCTGTAGTGGGCGCGAAGATCTGCGGGCCGGTGGCCGGCTGATCGCCTGGCGTGCGGAAGATCGACACCGGCATGATCTCGCCGTCATGCGCGATCGCGGTGTAAGCGCGGCCCAACTGGAACAGCGACACCGACAGACCATAGCCATACGACATGGTTGCCTGCTCGATGCGGCGCCAGCTCTTCCACGGACGCAGACGGCCAGCCGCCGCGCCCGGGAAGCCGACCTTCGGCGCCTGGCCGAGACCGATGCTGGTGTACATGTTCCACATCTCTTCGGGCTTGAGCTGCATGGCGATCTTCGTCGCGCCGATGTTGCTCGACTTCTGGATCACGCCGCCCACCGTCAGTACGCCGAACGCGCTGTCGTCGGTAATCGGCGCGCCGTCAAGCACGAAACGGCCGCCGCCTGTATCAACCAGTGTAGTCGGCGTGACGCGGTGCAGATCGAGCGCGAGCGAGACCGTGAACGGCTTCATGATCGAGCCGGGTTCGAACGTGTCGGTCAGGATGCGGTTGCGCAACTGGTCGCCGGTCAGGTGGGTGCGGTCGTTCGGGTTGTATGTGGGGTAATTGACGAGCGCCAGCACTTCACCGGTGCGCACGTCGATCACCATTGCCGCGCCGGCCTTCGCCTTGAATTTTTCGACGGCCGCCTTCAGGTTCGTATAAGCGATGTACTGAATCTTGCTGTCGATCGAGAGATCCACGTCCTGGCCGTTGTGCGGCACGACCTGCTCGTCCACGTCCTCGATGATGTGGCCCATGCGGTCTTTAATCACGCGCCGGCTGCCCGACACGCCGGCGAGCAGCTTCTGGTCGCCGAGTTCGACGCCTTCCTGGCCTTCGTCTTCCACGTTGGTGAAGCCGATCAGGTGAGCCGTGATCTCGCCTTCCGGGTAGAAGCGCTTGTACTCGTCGCGCGCGTAAATGCCGGGAATCTCCAGCGCGGAGACTTTTTCGGCAATGTCCACCGGCACCTGGCGCTTCACGTAGACGAAGTTTTTGTCCTCCGACAGCTTGGTGCGCAATTCCTTGTTCGTCATGCCGAGCAGCTTGCCGAGCGAAGTCAGCTTGTCGGCGCCGAGGTCGTCCGGCACCGATTCCGGAATCGCCCAGATCGCGCGCACCGGCAGACTCGTGGCCAGCACGAGACCGTTACGGTCGAGAATCTTGCCACGCGTGGCCGGCAGTTCGAGCCGGCGCTGATAGCGGATTTCACCCTGCTTCTGATAGAACGCGTTGCCCGGGCCCTGAATCCAGAAGGCGCGCGCGGTGAGCGCGACGAACGCCATGAAAAGCATGAACACGACGAGCTTGGAGCGCCACATCGGCAGGCGCACCGACAGGATCGGATTGGCCGAGAAAGCCACGCTCTTGCGAGCCGACGATTTTTTCATCGCACGCCTCCGCGACGGGTCGCCGCCGGCGTCGATGCGGGGCCGGAAGTCGGGATCGGCGCATCTTCGGCTTTCGCCGCGCCCGGATCGAGCGTGAGGTACTGGGTGCGGCCGGTCGTAACCGATTGCATCTTCAGGGAATCAGTGGCGATCTGCTCGATGCGCGACGTTTTCGACAGTGCGCTCTGCTGATATTGAAGTTGCGAATAGTCCTGCTGCAACTGGCGCTCCTGCGATTGGGCGCGCTGCAACTGGATAAAGATCTGACGCTGCTGATTGGTGGCGTTGACGACCGACAAGGCGCAGCCCATCACGATAATCAGCAGGAAGATATTGAGGCGGTTCATGGTGCGATCCGCTCCGCCACGCGCATCACGGCAGAACGGGCGCGCGGGTTCGCGGCGACTTCAGCGTCGCTCGCGAACACGCGGCCGATGATCTTGAGCGGAGGGCTCGGCAGATCGACTGCGCGAATCGGCAGACGGCGATCGACCGCCGGCGTACTCGCGTGCGCCTGCATGAATCGCTTGACGATCCGGTCTTCGAGCGAATGAAAGCTGATGACCACCAGCCGCCCCCCTTGCTCCAACAGCGACAACGCCGCTTCTAAAACGACTTGCAGCTCCGCAAGCTCTTGATTGATGTGAATCCGTATAGCTTGAAAGGTGCGGGTTGCCGGATCCTTGCCCTTCTCACGGGTCTTGACGACGTTAGCCACGATTTGGGCAAGCTCGCCCGTGCTGACGAGAGGCCCAAGACGGTCGGACTCTGCCCGGCGAGCAACAAGCGCCTTTGCAATCTGAAAAGCAAACCGTTCTTCCCCATAATCTCGTATCACCTCCGTCAATTCCTGCACCGTGGCCCGCGCCAGCCAGTCAGCCGCCGATTCGCCGCGCGTCGGGTCCATCCGCATGTCGAGCGGGCCGTCGGCGCGAAAGCTGAAGCCCCGCTCCGGATCGTCGACTTGCGGCGACGACACGCCCAGATCCAGCAAAACGCCCGACACCCGTCCTACGCCGCGCTCCGCCATTGCGGTGCGCAGTGAAGCAAAACTCTCGTGCACGATGCCAAAGCGCGGATCCGTAATTTGCTGAGCCGTGGCGATGGCAAGCGGGTCTTTGTCGAAAGCGATCAGACGCCCCGACTCACCCAACTTCTCCAACACCAGCCGGCTGTGACCACCGCGCCCGAAGGTGCCGTCCACATACACGCCGTCCGCGCGGGTGACCAGCGCCTGAACCGCTTCTTCCAGCAGCACCGTGCGATGCTGCAATTCATTTCCCATCGCAGGTGCCATATATGTAAACCGCGATCAGAACGTGAAATCTTTCAAGGCATCGGGCATGCCCTCTGCCATTGCCGCCTGTTCCTTCGCGGTGTATGTCTGTGCATCCCACAACTCGAAGTGACGGCCCATGCCGAGCAAGGTCACTTCTTTTTCCAGCCCGCCGGCCGTGCGCAATTCCGGCGACACGAGCACGCGCCCTGCGCCGTCCATATCCACGTCCATTGCGTTGCCGAGAAAAATGCGCTTCCACCAGGTCGCGTTCATGGGCAGCTTGTCGACCTTGTCGCGAAAGATTTCCCACTCCGGGCGAGGAAAGAGCAACAGGCAGCCGTCCGGGTGCTTGGTGATCGTCACCCGGCCCTCTGCCTGTGTTTGCAGCGCATCCCGATACCGAGAGGGAATAGACATCCGCCCTTTCGCATCGAGCGTCAGCGCCGACGCCCCTTGGAACACTTCGCTCTCCCCTGTCGACCGGAGTTGGCGCTTTTGCGCTTTACTCCGGTCCCATGCAACCTGGTTGCTCGTGGCGCTTTTGCGCCCGCTGTCCGATTCGTGAAAATCTACCCGAAACTGCCTGTGAGATCACACAAAAATACACTTTCTCACACTGTCTCCCACTTTAGAGGAACGCTAAACAGGGGTCAAGGGAGATGCGCGCTTTTGCGACGAATTTTGTTTGTTAGAACAAGGACTTAGCGCGACTCCTTCACGCCAGACATAAAACGGAAAACCGTTATAAATGAATGAGCTAGTGCAACTTGTGAAGGTGATACGTGAAAAGTGCAGGGGAAAGGCGCGGATTGAAAGAGATCGTCAAGCGGGATCGGGAGGTGTCGGATGGCGTTTCCGGTACTTCAGGCGACGGCGCACGAGGCGCCGTCCCACTTTCGGCAGGTACGTGAGCGGAGCGCTCGAACTGATAGCTCGAGCTTATATGTAATAAGCCGTACGGGTCATGACTTTCGACACGGCACGCATCAGTCCGCGCACGGGGAACGGCAATTCGATTCCGCCGGCTTCCATTGCGGCCTTGCCATGTTCCACCTCGTCCACACGCATCTGTTCGACGATTGCGCGTGACTCGCGGTCGGCTGCCGGCAATTGCTCCAGATGGCTATCCAGATGCTGCTCCACCTGACGCTCGGTTTCGGCCATGAAGCCCAGGCTGACACGGTCGCCCATGCGCCCCGCTGCAACGCCGATTGCCAGCGCGCCGGTGTACCAGAGCGGGTTCAACAGACTGGGGCGCGAGTCGAGCGCTTCCAGACGCTTCGCAGTCCATGCGAGGTGATCCTCTTCCTCGATTGCCGCGCGATTGAACACGGCGCGCAACGAAGGTGACCTGGTCGCGAGTTTTTGAGCCTGATAGAGCGCCTGCGCGCACACCTCGCCGACGTGGTTCACGCGCATCAATCCGGCCGAGTGCGCACGCTCCGCCGGTGAGAGTTCGGGCGCCGCTTCCGTCACCGCGGATTCTTGCGGCACCGGCAACGGACGGCTCATTCGCGACACGCCAGTCATTGAGCGTAAACCCCGATCAAACTCGCTAATCAACTCGTCCAGAAACATTCAACGCTCCCTCGTTCACCAACCGCCTTATCGATCCGCCAGGTCCGTGCCATAAGGCTTTACGGCTGAATTCGGGCTGCGCGGAAACCTTCAAACCGCGTGAATCAGGCGGCCAGTTTCTGATTTTAGACCATGTTGCGTAAACGAAACAGGAGCCTTCCCGCCCCGCTCCTTTTTCTTTGTGCCATGTAGGCCTTTTGTTACATTACGTGCAACTTCTCGCGAAGTTGGACAAGCAAGGCCTCAACGCTAGATAAATATTCGCCTTGTACAAAAGATTCGTAATCCTTGGAGATCATTCGATGAAAAAGTCGCTTCTCGCTCTCGCAGCACTGGGCGCATTCGCAGGCGTCGCACATGCTCAGAGCAGCGTGACCCTGTACGGTATCATTGACGAAGGCTTCAACATCAACACCAACTCGGGTGGCAAGCACCTGTACAACCTGTCGAGCGGCGTTCTGCAAGGCTCGCGTTGGGGTCTGCGCGGCACGGAAGATCTGGGTGGCGGTTTGAAGGCCATCTTCGTGTTGGAAAACGGCTTTGACGTGAACAACGGCAAGCTCGGTCAAGGCGGCCTGATGTTCGGTCGTCAAGCTTACGTCGGCCTGTCGAGCCAGTTCGGTACGGTCACGCTGGGTCGTCAGTACGACTCCGTGGTTGACTACGTTGGTCCGCTCGAAGCCGGCGACCAGTGGGGCGGCTACATCGCTGCTCACCCGGGCGATATCGACAACTTCAACAACGCATACCGCACCAACAACACGGTCAAGTTCACGAGCGCAAACTACGGCGGCCTGACGTTCGGCGGCACGTACAGCTTCGGCGGCATCGCGGGCAACGTCACGTCGAACCAGATCTGGTCGTTGGGCGCTGGCTACAACAACGGTCCCCTCGTTTTGGGCGTTGCCTACTTGAACGCACGCACCCCGGCAGCTTCGGGTGGCCTGTTCAACAACGGCGGTACGGCTACGACGGCAGCAGGTGCAGTGACGTCGCCGGTCTACGCTGGATTCTCGTCGGCTAACACGTACCAGGTCATCGGTGCAGGCGGCGCATACACGTTCGGCGCAGCAACGGTCGGCGTGACGTACTCGAACATCCGCTTCGGCAACCTGGGCGCTTCGTTCGCATCGCCGTTCAAGGGCCAGTCGGCTACGTTCAACAACGCCGAACTGAACTTCAAGTATCAGTTGACCCCGGCATTGCTGGTCGGCGCAGCGTATGACTACACGCGCGGCGCGGAAATCAACGGCAACTCGCGTGCTCAGTACCACCAAGGCGCAGTTGGCGTGGACTACTTCCTGTCCAAGCGTACCGACGTGTACGTGACGGGTGTGTATCAACACGCTCTGGGCGACACGGTCACCGCTGGTGGCGCTGTGGTCGACGCAACGGCAGGCATCAACGGCCTGACGGGTTCGTCGAACCAGAACCAGTTCACGGCGCGCGTCGGTATCCGCCACAAGTTCTAATAAGTCGTAATAAAGCAGTTTGCCTTAAAGGCGCCTTCGGGCGCCTTTTTTTATGGCGCTGCGCTGCGCACTACTGCGGACGGGCCTCGCACGGCAGCGGTGACGCAGAACTGAAAAAAGCCCGGCAGATTTTCATCTGCCGGGCTTTTGCCGTTTACCGCTGTACGCTATTTCATGCCGACTTCGTGCGTGATCGGTTCGCGATCCCGCTTACGCGCGCCCGTCGCGCAACTCGCGGCGCAGGATCTTGCCGACGTTGCTCTTCGGCAGTTCGGTACGGAATTCGACGATCTTCGGCCGCTTGTAACCGGTCAGTTGCTGCTTGCAGTACGCAAAGATGTCCGCATCGGTGAGTGCCTGATCTTTCTTCACGACGAACAGTTTCACCGCCTCGCCCGAATGCTGATCCGGCACGCCGACCGCGGCGACTTCGAACACGCCCGGCAGTTTGGCGACCACGTCTTCGATTTCGTTCGGATAGACGTTGAAGCCGGACACCAGAATCATGTCCTTCTTGCGGTCGACGATCTTGACGAAGCCACCTTCGTTCATCAGGCCGACATCGCCCGATTTAAAGAAGCCATCCTCCGTCATCACTTTTGCCGTTTCGTCGGGCCGGTTCCAGTAACCCGCCATTACCTGCGGGCCCCGGATGCAGATTTCACCCGGCTGGCCGAGCGGCACTTCGTTGCCTTCGTCGTCTCGAATCGAGATTTCCGTCGACGGCAGCGGCAAGCCGATTGTCCCGCTGTATTCGGTGACGGTCACCGGATTGCAGGTCACGCACGGCGACGTTTCCGACAACCCGTAGCCTTCAATGATCGGCGTGTGCGTCTGCTCGTACCAGCGCTTGGCTACAGCCTCCTGCACCGCCATACCACCACCGTTCGCGGCGATCAGCTTCGAAAAATCGAGCTTATGGAAATCCGGGCTATTCAACATCGCGTTGTAGAGCGTGTTGACGGCGGGAATTGTCGTGATTGCATACCCTTCAAGCGCTTTGATCATGCCCGGAATGTCGCGCGGATTAGGAATCAGCACGCCGAGGCCGCCGGTACGGATTGTCAGCAACCCGCAAACCGTCAGCGCAAACACGTGATACAGGGGCAAGGCAACCACGGTGATGAACTGATCGATGTCCGTACGATTCGCGCGCACCGGATCGAGCCAGACTTCCGACTGCAACACGTTGGCGATCAGGTTCCGATGCAGCAGCGTCGCGCCCTTGGCTACGCCCGTCGTGCCGCCCGTGTACTGGAGAAACGCGACATCGTTCGGACCTTGCTGGACCGGCTTGAAATTCTGACGTCCACCTTCCGCGATCGCGGTATTGAATTTGACGTGACCCGGCAGGCTCCACGCCGGCACCATCTTTTTCACCTTGCGCACGACGAAGTTCACCAGCGTGCCCTTCAGGCCCATCAGATCACCCATCGCGGCTACAACCACATGCTTGATCGACGTGTTGCGTACGATCGCCTGCAGCGTGACCGCGAAGTTCTCGAGCAGAATGATCGCTTCCGCGTCGCTGTCCTTTAGCTGATGCTCTAACTCACGCGGGGTATAAAGCGGGTTCACGTTCACGACCACGTAGCCCGCGCGCAGAATAGCGGCAATCGCCACCGGATATTGCAGCACGTTCGGCATCATGATCGCGATGCGCGCGCCGCGGGCCAGGCCCTTCGATTGAAACCACGCTGCCAGCTTGCGCGAAAGCGCGTCGAGCTCGCCATAGCTGATTTCCTTGCCCATGCAGACGAACGCGGGCTTGGCGCGGTGGTCGCGAAAGGCTTCTTCGAGCAGTTCTCCGACCGACGAGTAGCGGGTTGGGTCAATCTCTGCGGGAACGCCGGGTGGATAAGATTTCAGCCAGATTTTGTCCATGCAGCGTCTCCTCCTTTATTTTCGAATGGTCGTGCTAAAAATGCATCGTAGCATGGGCACCTCTCGATTATTTGCGAAAAGCGGCCGGGTTAGACTGCAGCCTCGAACCCTCAAAAGACGAGCACCGCTGGACGATTGAACTTGTTTCAGACGCGCTCGACTTCGACGAGGCAGTCATAGAAAGTTGCCGATCCGCCCAGATCAGTGAGCGCCTGGCTGGTAACCTGATTGGCATTGCGGCCGTCGGGAGCAAGTTTCTTCCACCAGATCGACAGGCCCACCACGAGCCCCTCACGTGCTTTATCGGTGACACGGACGCGCGCCTGCATCGACCCGCGATCGTTAAAGATGCGCACCTGATCGCCGTCGACGATGTCTCGCGATTGCGCGTCGGCCGGATGCATGTCGAGATGCGGCTCGCCTTCGGTCGAACGCAGACTTTCGATGTTCACGAAGGTGCTATTCAGGAAGTTGCGTGCGGGTGGCGAAATCATCGCCAGCGGATAACGGGCGGCAAGTTCCGGCGCGCCGTCAGCGGATTCGTAGGGCGGCAGATAGTCCGGCAGTGGGTCGAGTCCCTGTTGCGCAAGGCGCTCGCTGTAGAACTCGCATTTACCGGACGGCGTTTGGAAACCACCTTCGGCGAAAGGCGCATCGGGCAGATTCAGCCTGGCCCAGCCCGTCTTCTTCAGGGTCTCCCAATCTACGCCTTTGAGCGTTCTGTCTTGCCAGCGGAACGCCGCCTGCGCGACGGTCTCGTCGCTCTCGAACAGCGCGGGCTCGTCGAGACCCATATGACGCGCGATGCCGCGAAAAATCTCCGTGTTCGGAAGCGCTTCACCGACCGGCGCGATTGCCGGCAGGTTGACCATTACGTGCGTGTGGCCGTACGACTTGTGAACGTCGAGGTGCTCCAGCTGAGTTGTCGCGGGCAGCAACAGATCGGCGTAGTCGGCGGTGTCGGTCTGGAAATGCTCGAGGACGATTGTGAACAGATCTTCGCGCGCGAAACCCGCGGCGACTCGCTCCGAATCTGGCGCGACAGCCACCGGATTCGAGTTGTAGACGACGATCGCTTCGACTTTGGGGCCGAACGCGGCGTCGCCCGTGTGCAGTAGCGCGTCGCCGATCGCATTCATATTGATGACGCGGTTCGTCCTGGTCGGCCAACCCGGCATCAGGTCCGGACGCTGCAACGCATACGAATCGACCGGCGCCCAACCGCCCGACGACAGCAACACGCCCCCCGCTCTCTCGCGCCACGCACCCGTGAGCGACGGCAGGCAAGCGATCGCGCGCACTGCATTGCCGCCGCCGCGCACGCGTTGCAGGCCGTAGTTCATGCGGATTGCAGCCTTTCTGGTGCCACCGTAAAGTCGTGCGAGATCGACGATCGCCCGTTCATCAATACCGCAGATTTCCGCAGCGCGCGACGGCGGGTAACTGAGCGCGCGGGCTTTCAGCTCTTCAAAACCAAACGTGTGAGCTTCGATGTAAGCGTGATCGAGCAGATTTTCCCTGATCAACACGTTGATCATACCGAGCGCCAGGGCGCTGTCAGTGCCTGGTTTCAAAGCGATGTGCTGATGGCATTTTTCGGCCGTCAGCGAGCGGTACGGATCGATTGCGATCAGCCGCGCACCGCGGCGTTTGGCCTGTTGAGCGCGGGTCCAGAAATGGAGGTTCGATGCAATCGGATTCGAGCCCCAGATGAGGATGACTTCGCTTTCGTCGAAAAACTCGGTGAGCATGCCGAGGCTCGCGCCATAGGTGTACTTCAGCCCGGCCGCGCCGGCGGCCGCGCAAATCGTGCGATCGAGTTGTGATGCGCCGAGCTTATGGAAGAACCGTTGCGCAATGCTGTCGCCCTGAATCAAGCCCATTGTGCCGGCATAGCTGTAGGGGAGGATTGCCTCCGGCGCCCGGTGTGCAATTTCCGACAGGCGGCGAGCCGCGAGTTGGAACGCCTCGTCCCAGCCGACCGGCTCAAAGCGCCCCTCGCCTTTACGGCCGACACGCTTCATCGGTCGCGTCAGTCTCTGCGGGTGATGCACGCGCTCAGCGTAGCGGCTGACCTTGGTGCACAGCGCGCCTTGCGTTGGAGGATGCTCGGGATCGGCGACGACCTTGATCGCCCGGCCGGACTCGACCGTCACGCGCATCGCGCACGTGTCGGGGCAATCGTGCGGGCATACGGCGCGAGCGTGTTCAGTCGGAGCATTCATCGGCGGTCCGTCGTGGGGAACGATAGAACAATGCGGGATTCTATTACGTCGAGTACCGCTTGGCCTGCACTGCCCCGCCAAAAATATCTTCGGCGTAGAATCGGTCATGACCGTGCCCGGGCCGACGCGTCCCCGAGCGATTCCACGCAAGCCAAAGCACACACGTATCACCACTCCGTCATGAAACTGATTCCCGAAATCCAAGCCGCTCACGGCGAAATCCAGACTCTCCGACGAACGATCCACGCCCATCCGGAATTGCGTTACGAAGAGACAGCGACAGCAGATCTGGTTGCACGAACGCTTGAGTCGTGGGGTATCGAAACGCACCGGGGATTGGGCAAAACCGGCGTGGTTGGCGTACTGAAACGCGGCAATGGTTCACGCTCCATTGGTCTGCGTGCTGATATGGATGCGTTGCCGATACAGGAACTGAACAGCTTCGATCATCGGTCGAAAAACGACGGCAAAATGCACGCGTGCGGCCATGATGGACATACCGCGATGCTTCTCGGTGCCGCGCGGCACCTGATCAAACACGGCGAATTTGACGGCACGATTGTGTTTATTTTCCAGCCCGCCGAAGAAGGAGGCGCCGGTGCGCAGGCCATGATCGACGACGGCCTGTTTGTGAAGTTTCCGGTCGACGCAGTGTTCGGCATTCATAACTGGCCAGGCATGGCGGCGGGTCACTTCGGTGTGACCGAAGGTCCGATCATGGCATCGAGCAACGAATTTCGCATTGAAATCAAAGGGGTCGGCTCACACGCTGCGCTACCGCACAATGGTCGCGATCCCGTTTTTACCGCAGTGCAGATCGCGAATGGACTGCAGAGCATCATCACGCGAAATAAAAAGCCGCTCGACACCGCTGTGTTGTCAATCACTCAGATTCACGCCGGCGATGCGGTCAATGTTGTCCCGAACAATGCGTGGATCGCAGGTACCGTACGGACATTTACAACCGAGACCCTCGATCTGATCGAAGCGCGGATGCGCAAGATCGCAGAGAGCACTGCGGAAGCCTACGATTGCTCCGTCGATATTCAGTTCCACCGCAACTATCCGCCAACGATCAACAGTAGCGAAGAGGCCCGCTTCGCCGCGACGGTCATGAAAGAAATTGTCGGCGCAGAAAATGTCGACGACGCGGTTGAGCCGACGATGGGCGCAGAGGACTTTTCCTTCATGCTGCTCGCTAAACCGGGTTGCTACGCCTTTCTGGGCAATGGCGACGGCGGCCACCGAGATTCGGGCCACGGCGCAGGTCCGTGTACGCTGCATAACGCGAGCTATGACTTCAATGACGAGTTGTTGCCGATCGGCTCGACATACTGGGTGCGGCTTGCCCAACGGTTCTTGGCGCGAGAGAAATAGAATTCTTACGGGAGAGGCTTCAGGCAGTTGATTAGTTCGTCGCCTGGGGCTCCCGTCGTGCTGCGTGGATGAGATGCCTCGCCTGAACGCGGAACGCACCTAGTCGGGCGTGTCGGGTTTTCGCGCTGATCCGGTTCTGTAAGGGCGGTGTGGAGGGGTTGGTAAACGCAGAAACCCCACCTTTTTGGGGTGGGGTTTCTGTCTGCTGCGGGGGAGCCTGACGATGACCTACTTT
>NZ_JAMWXW010000026.1:0-118494 GCF_031570135.1 Paraburkholderia sp. USG1
GCCCCAGGATGTCCCGTGTGCCGTCAGGCAGGATGCCCAGCGCCAGATAGATCGCCTTGTTGCGCACCAGTCCTTCCTCGCGGATCTTCACGCGCAGTGCGTCGAAGAACACCACCGGGTACATCGGTTCGAGCGGACGGCCCTGCCAGGCAGTGACTTCTTCCATCACGGCATCGGTCACCGAACTGATGAATTCCGGCGACACATCAGTGCTGTACTGCTCGGCCAGAAAACCCTGAATCTCGCGCACGGTCATGCCACGCGCGTACATCGCGATGATCTTGTCGTCGAAGCCCGTGAAGCGGCGTGCGTGTTTGGGAATCAGGATCGGGGCGAAGCTGCCATCGCGGTCGCGCGGAATGTCCAGCCGCAGCGGGCCGTCGTCGGTGAGCACCGTCTTGCCGCTTTTACCGTTGCGCTGGTTGGTCGCCTCCGGGGGCCGTTCAGCGCCCGGCGCGTAGCCCAGATGGTGACCCAGCTCCGCGCCCAGCGCCCGCTCGATGAGCGCCTTCTTGAACGCGGCGGACACGGCCTGAACCGCCTCGGCGCTCATCGGCCCCTTCACAAACTGGTCGTGGCCCCAGCGGCCGGCTTGGGTTTGCGTGGCATACATGCTCCTTGGGCTACATGTTATGCCTTGAACACAAAATTTATGACAGGCCCGATGAAGTTTACAGGGGCAACACTAATAAACCACCGTGAAAACAAGGAAAGGCCAACGCCGCGGGAGCACAACCCAACGGCACTCAAATCTGCCGCAGACAATACTCAGCGACAGCGTCCAAAACGGCCTCATCCTCACCCACAGCAACAGCACATTTAACCAGAACAGAAGGATGCAAAGCCTGGCACTGTTCGATTACCAGAGGCAAATCCTTCCTCACATGCCCCCCTTGCCCAAAAAACACCGGCACAACAGTAACGACCTCGCACCCTTGAGCAACAAGATCGGAAACAGCCGTAGGCAAATCCGGCTCCATCAACTCCAGAAACGCCAACGCCACAGGCCCGGACCCCGGAGCAGCTCCCCGCAACTTGACAGCCAAGCGCTCAAACGGCTCCCGCCACCGCACATCCCTCGCGCCATGCCCAAACAGAACGATACCGTGCATAGCCATAGAAACCGCTCCTAATGCCGATCAACCCACTTCAACCCAACCAGCCCAAGTACCAGATAAACCAACCCTGGCGTAGCCGCAGTCAAAGGCGCAGGCCAGGTATTCAACGTGCCGATATGCGAGAACAAAGTATTGAACAGTTGAAAACTCATCCCCAGCATAATCCCGCCGAAAACCTTCATCCCGACGACACCCGCCCGCGTATGCAGATACGCAAACGGCAATGACAAAACCAGCATCACGAACACGGCAAACGGATAAAGCAGCTTGCGCCACAACGCAATTTCATACCGCTGCGTATCCTGATGATTCTCGGTCAAATGCTGGATATACCGGAACAGATTGAACATCGACATCCGATCCGGCGACACCAGCAGCACCGACAGAATCTGCGGCGTCAATTCCGAACGCAGCGAATACTCCGGCACCGCAACTTCCTTCGCACGATAAACCGGATTCAAAGCGTCAGCGGGCGTGCCCGGAGGAGGGGGCACATCGATCAATTGCGTATCGGTCACGCCAGTCAACTGCCAATGCCCCGGCGGCTGATACTTGCCACTTTTCGCGGTCCGCACATTGGAGAGCCGGAATTTCGAATCGAATTCGTAGATGCGCACATTGCTGATCGTCGCATCCGGCTTCAATTCGCCGACGTTTACGAACCGCGTGACCTGCTCGCCATCCGCGCGCGCCGTCAGCGTATCTTTCACCCACACGCCCGACTCGAAATTACTCGACACCGAAGACCCCAGCGCCTCGAGCCGCACACGCTCCGACAACTGATCCGTGTACGGACCAACCACTTCGCCGATCAGATAGGTCAGCAAAACCAGCGGAATGCCAATCTTCAGCAGCGAGCGCAGCGACTGATTCGTCGCAAGCCCGGACACACGAAAAATCGTGTACTCCGAATTCGCCGCCATCTGCGCAAACACATAGATCGCGCTGATCAACGCGGCGACCGGAATGATTTCGTAGAAACGCGACGGCGTCTGCAACGCGACCCGCAACACGGCGTACTGAAACTTGTAGTTGCCGTGCCCGACCGAATTCAATTCGTTGATCAGGTCGAAGAAAAAGAACAGACCCGAAAACGCAAACAGAATAAAGATGAACGTGAGATAGATCTGACGCGCGAAGTACCTTTCATAGATGCGCATCGGTCAGGCTCCCTGCGAACGGCTGAACATTGCCCGCGTGAATAGCGGCCGGTTGCGCACGCGCAGCCAGAAAATGAACGCGACGATCGCCGCGACGATCACATGCAGGCCCACCAGCCCGACCGGGAACGACATCTTGCCCTGCTCGATCCACGACTGCACCACGTTCAACAGATTCGAATACGTCAGATAGATGAGCACCGCCATCACCAGATTGATGGTGCGGCTGCGCCGCGGGTTCTGGTGCGCGAGCGGAATGGCGAGCAGCATCAGGTTGAGTGCAATCAGCGGCAGCCCCGCGCGCCACGCGAATTCGGCGAGATTGTCGTTGGTGGGATTGCGCAGCAGCGTAAGCGTAGGCGTGCCGGTGGTGGTCGGCGTATTGACGACCGGCTGGCTCTGGATCTTCACGCCGTAGCGCTCGAACTCCATGATGCGGAAATCGGGCTGGCCCGGCTGTCCGTCATAGCGGCGGCCGTTTTCCAGCACGACGAAGCGATCGCCGTTCTTACGCGTTTCCGTATGACCGGTCTTCGACACGACCACGTTGACCTTGCCGTTTTCCGTGCTGGTCACGAACACGTTTTCGACGCGCGCCTGGTCGGGCGACATCTTCTCGATGAAGAACACGCGGTGGCTGGTGGCCGATTCGCGGAACTGACCCGGCGCGAGCAGCGAGACCTCGTCGCGCTGCTGGAAGCGCGCGCGGATCAGCTTGCTCTGCTGGTTCGACCACGGCCAGCCGACGAACACGAAGAACATAATGAGGATGATGATCGGCGTGGCAAAAATACCGATCGGCTTGATGAATTGCGTCAGACTGACACCCGACGAGAGCCACACGACCATCTCGGAGTCTTTGTACCAACGGGTCAGGACGAACAGGATCGACACGAACAGGGTCGCGACGAGCATGATCGCCAGGTAGCCGATCACGGTCAGGCCGATCAGGACCAGCACGTCGCGCGGGTCGATCTCGCCTGAGGCCGCGAAGCCGACGATGCGGATCATCATCGTCGTCAGCACGAGCGTGAGGAGAACCATGAACACGGCACCAGCCGTATACGCGAGTTCGCGCTGGAGGGAGCGTTCGAAGATCATTATTGATGATGAGAGGGGGCGCTCTCAGTGGCGCACGGGTTGCTTCCCGTCACACCTCCGGTGCAGCCGCCGCGGGAAAAATAGCGGATAATTGCGGCTTTCATCCTAAGCCCAGATTTTATCCGAGGACAAGCGCGATGGACTTTAGCATAAAAGCCTGTGATTGGACCAAAGGCTCGTCAAACGGTTTCCTGACTGGAAAATCCGATTGCATCGTAATCGGTGTGTTCGAGTCGCAAACCCTCTCGGGCGCGGCTCTCGAGATCGACGCGGCCACCAAGGGCCTGTTGACCCGCATCATCAAGGCCGGCGACATGGACGGCAAGGCCGGCACCACGCTGTTCCTGCACGAAGTGTCGGGCATCGGCGCTTCCCGCGTGCTGCTGGTCGGCCTCGGCAAGCAGGACGCTTTCAACCAGAAAGCCTACGGCGACGCCGCACGGGCCGCCTGGCGCGCACTGCTGTCCACCAAGATCGTCCAGGTCACCTTCACGCTGGCGCAACTGCCTATCCTCGAGCGTTCGGCGGATTGGGCGGTGCGTGCCGCGATCCTCGCGCTGCGCGAGCTGACCTACAAGTTCACGCAGATGAAGAGCAAGCCCGACACGTCGGCGCGTGCGTTGAAGCGCATCGTCTTCAGCGTCAACACCGGCGACGAGAAGGCCGCCAAGCTGGCCGCGAAGCAGGGCGCGGCGCTCGCCAACGGCATGGACCTGACGCGCGACCTCGGCAACCTGCCGAGCAACGTCTGCACGCCGACCTACCTCGCCAACACCGCGAAGAAGCTCGCCAAAGACTGGAAGCTGAAGGTCGAAGTGCTGGGCGAAAAGCAGTGTGAAGCGCTCAAGATGGGCTCGTTCCTGTCGGTCACGGCCGGCTCGGTGGAACCGGCGCAGTTCATCGTGCTGCAGTACCAGGGCGGCGCCGCGAAAGCCGCGCCGGTGGTGCTGGTCGGCAAGGGCGTGACGTTCGACACGGGCGGCATTTCGCTCAAGCCGGGCGAAGGCATGGACGAGATGAAGTACGACATGTGCGGCGCCGGTTCGGTGCTGGGCACGTTGCGCGCCGTCGCCGAAATGGGCTTGAAAATCAACGTGGTGGGCATCATCCCGGCGGTGGAGAACATGCCGTCGGCCACGGCCACCAAGCCGGGCGACATCGTCACCAGCATGAAGGGCCTGACGATCGAAGTGCTGAACACGGACGCCGAAGGCCGCCTGATCCTGTGCGACGCGCTCACCTACGCGGAGCGCTTCAAGCCGGCAGCGGTGATCGACATCGCCACGCTCACGGGCGCCTGCATCATTGCGCTCGGTCACCATAACAGCGGCCTGTTCTCGAAAGACGACGCGCTGGCGGGCGAGCTGCTCGACGCGTCGCGTGAAGCTTCGGACCCGGCCTGGCGCATGCCGCTCGACGACGAGTATCAGGATCAGCTCAAGTCGAACTTCGCGGATCTGGCCAACATCGGCGGCCGGCCGGCAGGCAGCGTGACGGCGGCGTGCTTCCTGTCGCGCTTCACCGAAGCCTATCCGTGGGCGCACCTGGACATCGCGGGTACGGCGTGGAAGAGCGGTGCGGCGAAGGGCGCAACGGGCCGTCCGGTGCCGTTGCTGGCGCAGTTCCTTATCGATCGCGCGTCTCAATGACGCAATGCAGTAAAGTTGCAGGCCCGGCTGCGCAAGCAAACGCCGGGCGGAGCCGCCGATGACCAGAATCGACTTCCACTCGAACGTCGGCGATTCGCTGCTGTATGCGTGCCGCCTGATCCGCAAGGCGTATCAGGCGGGCCAGCCGACCATCGTGCTGGCCGAGCCGGCGCGCCTGAAGGCCTTCGACGAACAGTTGTGGACCTTCTCGCCGCTCGACTTCGTGCCGCACTGCATGGCGGGCACGCCGCTCGCCGCGCAAACGCCGATCGTGCTGGCTTCCACCCTCGACGACGTGCCGCATCATCAAGTGCTGCTCAATCTCGGCGCCACGGTGCCGGCGCAGTTCGCGCGCTTCGAAAGATTGCTGGAAGTGGTCGGTAACGCACACGAGGAACTCGCTGCGGGCCGCGAGCGCTATCGCTTCTATCGCGATCGCGGCTATGCTTTGAACAACTACAAGCAAGGCAGCTAGGGCCCATTCGGTCCGCATCGCGCGCGTGTCTGGCCTCAGGCATCCGGCGGGCGCGCGGCCTGCTTCTGCTTCGACTCAAACACGGAGAGCGCACGTGTCCGATCCCCACGACGATTCGATCCCGGTTCTGCACGAGATTCTCGTGCAGGGGCATCCTGCGCAGGCGCGCCAAGCGTCGAGCGGCAATGACGAGTTCGACGCGCCGCGCGAGCCCAGTTTCAAGGCGGAGCCCGTGCTGGCGCCACAGCCGGTGCTGACGCCGGAGCAGGTCAGGTCCGCCGAGCCTGTGCATCCGGCCGAGCCTGTCCATGCGCAGGAGCCGGCGTTCGCAGCTCAGCCGGTGCATGCACAAGAGCCCGCGTTCGCGCCTCAGCCGGAGCATGCGCAGGAGCCAGCGTTCGCGCCTCCACCAGCGCATGCGCAAGCACCCGCGGCGTTCGCGCCTCAACCGCATGCGCCGGACGAAGCCGCGCACTCAGCGCCGCCGGCGCATCAAGCCGATCATCATCATCCGAAGAAGCGCGCGCGGGCGCACCATGCCGCCCAGCCGCGGCATGCGCATGACGACGGGTACGTGCCGTCGGCGGGCGTGTTCGATCGGGCCGAGCCGGCCACGCCGCTGGAGGCGGGTTCGACCGTGCCGCCGGATATCGCCCGCGAAGGCGCTGGAGAGACACCGCTGGATCTGGACGCCGATGTCATCGCCGAACGTCTGCGCAGGCGGGTCGCGGGATTCCTCGCGGGTGACGGCCGGAGCATCATCGAAGATCGTTGCCGCGAAACTTTGCAGGCGCACACGGGCTGGCTGATCGATCAGATCACGCGCGAAGTGGCGTTGACGCTGGAAGAGGAAATGACCAGCTGGGTGCGCGAAGCGGTACTGGAAGAGATCGCGCGGCGCGCTTCGGTCAAAAAGGACTGACGGTGTACGTGAAGCGCGGGCACGCAGAGCAGCGCCTGCGTGTAGCGCTTGCTGGTCACGTCTGCTGGTCGCGTTTGCCTCTCGCGTTTGCCTGTCACGTCGTTCACAAGCCAGACGCCTGCATCTAATCAACGTACCCGAACAGCTTATTTGAGCGTCAACACCCAGCTAGCCAGCGTGGCCGCCTGATCAGGCGTGAGTTGAGTATTCGCGGGCATCGGCACCACACCCCACACGCCCGTGCTGCCATCCAGAATCTTGTGCTTCAGATAGTTGGCCGCGTCTTCACGGTCGGCATATTTCGCCGCGACGTCGCGCAGCGCTGGTCCCATGAAGGAGCGCGTGACCGAGTGGCAACTCATGCAGTTCTCCTGCTGGGCCAGCGCGAGGCCTGTGGCCTCGGCATGCGCGGCCGGACTGCCGGCACTCAACGCGGCGCCCAGCACGACGGCGGCTGCAAGCGCTGTGTGCGACATTGATTTCATTCTGGTCTCCGTCGGTGCGGGTGCCCGACTCGTGGTGTCGGCATTATAGAAGGAAAGGGGCGCACGGTTTCCCGCGCGTCCCTATCGCTTTTACGTAGCCTTCCATGTGCTCGCCGGCCGTTGCCGCGGCCTCCGGCGATGTGCGTTCCCGGCCCCTGAGGCCGTGGCCTAGCCCGTCACGGCGCCCTTATTGGCCGGCAGCGCCAATGCGGAGTACTTCGCCAGCACGCCGCGCGTGTAACGCGGCTTCGGCTGCTGCCATGCGGCACGGCGCCGCGCCAGTTCGGCGTCGTCGATATTCAGTTGCAGCAGCAGCTTATGGGCGTCGATGGTGATCGAGTCGCCTTCCTGCACGAACGCGATCGTGCCGCCCACGAAGGCTTCCGGCGCGACGTGACCGACCACCATGCCCCACGTGCCACCGGAGAAGCGCCCGTCGGTAATCAGACCCACGCTCTCGCCGAGCCCCTTGCCGATGATCGCCGAGGTCGGCGCGAGCATCTCCGGCATGCCGGGGCCCCCCTTCGGGCCGAGGTAGCGCAACACCACTACGTCGCCCGCGACGATCCTGTCGGCCAGAATCGCCTCCAGCGCGCTTTGCTCGTCGTCGAACACGCGTGCCGGGCCGGTGATCACGGGGTTCTTCAGGCCGGTGATCTTGGCGACTGCGCCGTCCACGGCCAGGTTGCCCTTCAGGATCGCAAGATGGCCTTCCTTGTAGAGCGCCTTCTCGACCGGGAAAATCACCTGCTGATCGGCGCGCGGCCTGGCCGGCACGTCCTTCAACTCTTCCGCGAGGGTTCTGCCGGTGATCGTGATGCAATCGCCGTGGAGCATACCCGCGTCGAGCAGGATCTTCATGACTTGCGGAATGCCGCCGGCCTTGTGCAGATCGGTCGCCACGAACTGGCCCGACGGCTTCAGGTTGCAGATCACCGGCACCTTCTTGCGCATGCGCTCGAAGTCCTCGATGCTCCATTCCACTTCCGCCGCATGCGCGATGGCGAGAAAGTGCAGCACGGCATTGGTCGAGCCGCCGGTGGCCATGATCACGGCCACGGCGTTTTCGATCGACTTGCGGGTGACGATGTCGCGCGGCTTGAGATCCTTCTTGACCGCGTCGACCAGCACGCGTGCCGATTCGGCGGCCGAGTCGACCTTTTCCTGATCCGGATTGGCCATCGTCGACGAATACAGCAGCGACATGCCGAGCGCTTCGAACGACGAGCTCATCGTGTTGGCGGTGTACATGCCGCCGCACGACCCGGTAGACGGGCACGCGTTCTGTTCGACCCCTTCGAAATCCTCCTGCGACATCCGGCCGGCGGTGAATTCGCCCACGGCCTCGAACGACGACACGATGGTCAGATCAGTGCCCTTCCAGTTGCCCGGACGAATGGTGCCGCCATACACGTAGATGCTCGGCACGTTGGTGCGCAGCATGCCGATCATGCCGCCCGGCATGTTCTTGTCGCAGCCGCCGATCACGACCACGCCGTCCATCCACTGGCCTTGCACGCAGGTCTCGATGCAGTCGGAGATGACTTCGCGCGACACCAGCGAGTACTTCATGCCCTCGGTGCCCATCGACATGCCGTCCGAGATCGTCGGCGTGCCGAATATCTGCGGATTCGCGTCGGCGCCCTTGATCGCGGCCACCGCGGCATCGGCGAGGCGCTGCAGGCCGGCGTTGCACGGCGTGATGGTCGAGTGGCCGTTGGCGATGCCGATCATCGGCTTGTCGAAGTCGGCTTTTTCGTAGCCGAGCGCGTAGTACATCGAGCGATTCGGCGAACGCGCTACACCTTGCGTGATGTTCTTCGAACGACGGTTGTATGGCATGGGAACTCCAGTCTGTTTTGTTTTGATCCGCGCTGCGGGTTCTGCCTTGCCGGCGTGGGTGGTCGGCCGCATCCGTCCAGTGTAGTTCGCGCGCGTTCCGCAAGGACGCAGTTTTGCAATGCGTGCGTCTAATATATTATTCGTGCTTCATTAGGTCGTAAAACGTATTACCCATGCTGCCAGCCATCCCCGACCTGCGCCAGTTGCGCTATTTCGTCACCGTCGCCGAAGAAAAGCACTTCGGCCGTGCGGCCGTGCGTCTTTCGATGACGCAGCCGCCGCTCTCGCAAGCCATCCGGGCGCTGGAGGAGACGCTCGGCGTCGCGCTGTTCGCGCGCACCAAGCGCTCGGTCGAACTGACGCCGGTGGGCGCCGATCTGTTGCCTGAGGTGCAGCGCCTGCTGGCGAGCGCCGAGGGGCTGCGGCCGCTCGCGCAGAGCCTCGCGCGCGGCGAGGCGGGCGTGCTGTCGCTGGCGTTTGTTTCGACGGCGGACTATGGGCTGCTGCCGCTCCTGCTGCGCGATTTCGGCGTGCGCCATCCGCGCGTGCGGCTGGAGTTGACCGAAGCCACCAGCGACGTGCAGGTGGACGAACTGGTGGCCGGGCGCATCGACGCAGGGCTCGTGATCGCGCCGCTGCCGTCGCGCCATGCCGCTCAGTTGTCGTGGCTGCCCATCGCGCGCGAGCCGCTGGTGATCGCCATGTCGACGGAGATGGCGGCGCGCGTGGCGAGCGGTAGCGGCAGCCGTGCCGACCCGGGCGCGGAATGGCTCGACACGCCGATCAGCCTGCGCGACGTGGCCGACGCACCGCTCGTGATCTTCCCAAGACGTTTGGCGCCAGGCTTTTATGACATCATTATGGATTGCTACGGCGTGGCGGGCCTCGCGCCCCGGATCGGCCAGGAAGCGATCCAGATGCAGACGATCGTGAGCCTCGTGTCGGCCGGCATGGGTGTCGCACTGGTGCCGCAATCGTTGCGTAATCTGCGCCGCACCGGCGTCGTGTACCGGCCGCTTTCGGAGTCGGTGCCGGCCATCGAGACTGGGCTGGTCTGGCGCACGGCCGAAGTAAGCCCGGTGCTGGCGGGCTTCATCGAGATCGTGCGCGCGCATGCCGCGACCGTCGAGGCGCCGCAATCCGCCGCGCCGCGCGTTTAGAAGCGTTCTCGCGAACGCATCGGCGCGCGGACCGTCCAACGCATGCACCGCAGCGTGGGGGCAGCGCCGCCCACTATTAGAAAACCCAGAAAACCCCCTTCTGAACCTGAACTGCCCATAACAACACGATGCTCATTCACCCGAATTTCGACCCCATTGCCATTCATCTGGGGCCGCTCGCCGTGCGCTGGTATGGACTGATGTACCTCGTCGCGTTCATCGCGGCGATCGTCGTCGGCCGGCTGCGGCTGCGCTTGCCGTATGTCGCCGCGCAAGGCTGGACCGCCAAAGATATCGACGACATGCTGTTTTACGGCGTGCTCGGCACGATCCTCGGCGGCCGGCTCGGCTACGTGCTGTTCTACAAGGCGAGCTTTTATTTCGCGCATCCGCTCGACATCTTCAAGGTGTGGGAAGGCGGCATGTCGTTTCACGGCGGCTTTCTCGGCGTGACGCTGGCCATGGTGCTGTTCGCGTATCAGCGCAAACGCTCGTGGCTGCAGGTCACCGACTTCGTCGCGCCGATGGTGCCCACCGGCCTCGCCGCGGGGCGTCTCGGCAACTTCATCAACGGCGAGTTGTGGGGCCGCGTGACCGATCCGACCGCGCCATGGGCCATGCTGTTTCCGGGCGCCGCGCCCGACGACGCCGCGTGGCTCGCCACGCATCCGCAACTGGCCGCGCAATGGCACCTGAACGAAGTGTTTGCGCAATATCACATGCTGCCGCGCCATCCGTCGGAACTGTATGAGATCGCGCTGGAAGGCGTCGCGCTGTTTTTCGTGTTGTTCTTCTTCTCGCGCAAACCCAAGCCGATGGGCGCGATTTCCGCCATGTTTCTGATCGGCTACGGCCTCGCGCGCTTCACGGTCGAATTCGCTCGTGAGCCGGACGACTTCCTCGGCCTGCTGGCCATGGGACTTTCCATGGGCCAATGGTTGTCTCTGCCGATGATCCTCGTCGGTATCGGCATGCTGGTGTGGTCTTATCGCCGCGCGCGCCGTGAACCGGCGCAGGCGGTCAGCGCGAGTTGAGCGGATCGCTACGGTTTATCGTAGCGAGCGGTCAAATGAAAAAAGCCACGGCGTGCCGTGGCTTTTTCTTTAAGTGCCTTGAAGCAATGCTTCTAGCGTAAAGCGCATCACTTCATCTGCACTGAACCCGACACATTCACCGTCACGGTCGACGTGCCGCCTTCGATCGGCACCGGCGCCGAAGCCTTCGCGTCGGCGCCCATGGCGCGCGCGCTCATCATCATCATCATGGGACGCGGCATCACGCCGTTGTGGCCGACGTTGACCTCGCGAATCGAATAGCCGCTGTAGCCGAACGCCTGCGCGGACGATGCGGCCTGCTCGCGGAACGACCTGATCGCTTCGCCGGTGAGCTTTTGCTCGGCAGCGCGTTGCGCTTCAGGCGAGAGCGAGAATTGCACGTTGCCGACCTGCATGATCGACGCCATTTGACCCGCCAGCTTCGACGCCGCGGCGAAGTCGTGCGATTCGAGCACGATCTCCGTGCGGCCGCGCCACGCGGAAATGCGCCCGTCACGGTCCGTTGACGGATAGATCGAGAACGAGCCCGTGCGGGCCGTCACGCCGCTCACACCCTTGGCTTTTTGCAGCGCCGAATCGGCGCGCTGATTCAGCGTTGACGTGAGCGCCGACGGATCGCTCGCTTCCTGCTCGTAGAACAGCGTGATTTCGACGACGTCTTGCGGGACTTCCGCGCTGGCCTGCGCGTTCAGCGACAGCACGCCCGCCGGCTGATATTGCGCGACGGCTTGCGCGCGGGCCATGGCCGGCGTCAGGGCGAGCGCGGCGGGCGCGGCGCATACGAAAGCGAGAGCGAGTGCACGTGCGGTGTTTTTCGTCATTGTTGGACTCCTTGCTTGAACAGGGTTTGTGCACGATTGAAGCGAGCGCCGCGCAATGGCACGGCGTTTGCGAGTCCGTTAGGCGGTTGTAACCTGAGCTTGGTTCCCGGGTTTGACGTTACTTTAATGTTTGCGTCCGCGTGAATACGCACGGCGCATGATCACCCACGCAACGTCAGGCGAGCCGTTTGGTGATGAAGCGCCATTCGGCTTCGGTCACCGGCGTGATCGACAGGCGGTTGCCTTTGGCGAGCACGCGCATGTCCTTGAGTTCGTCATGCTCGCGCAGCGCGGCGAGCGGAATCAGCGGGATCTTCTTCTTGAACACCACATCGACGAGCACCCAGCGCGGCGTTTCCTGCGACGACTTCGCGTCGTAGTAGGGACTCTTCTTGTCGAACTGCGTGGGGTCCGGATACGCGGTGGACGATACCTCCGCAATGCCCGCAATGCCGGGCTCGGGACAGCTCGAGTGATAGAACAGCACGCCGTCGCCGACCTGCATCATGTCGCGCATGAAATTGCGCGCCTGATAGTTGCGCACGCCGGTCCACGGCAACGTGCGATGCGGTGCGTTGGCGAGATGGTCGATGCTTGCTTCGTCCGGTTCGGACTTCATTAGCCAGTAGCGCATGAATCGAATTGAACGTAATTGAACGTTAAGGGTTTGAAGACGCGGAAGAAATCGGCGTACAAAAAACAGCGCACAAAGAAAAACGGCACCGAACCGAAGTCCGATGCCGTTCTAAATAAGGTCCCCGCCTTAGCCGCTAGGCCGGCATCCTGAACCGGGGGTTCAGAATTGGTCGCAGTTAGCAACACTTCGGGTACATCAGACAGAGTGACGCGCACACCCGTGCTACAAATTTCCGCAACCGTGCACATGGCATTGGTTCAAGGAATATATGACCTTGGCGAACCAGGCAGGGAAGCTAAACCGATGAAGCTAAATCACGAAAACTACCGATTGAACTCAAACGTTTGCAGAATCTTGCACGCCTTGTGCTCACGCACTCCGTTTGAATCCGCCGCCGATCTCAGGACCGGCCGCACTATAACACTGCTATTTACTGCATGCTGTACTGCTGAATCACAGTACCCAACTGTTCGTTCATTTGATGCATTGTACGCCGGATTTCCTCAGCAGGAAATGCTTCTCCGTGTCTCACGCTCGATTGCAGCTTAAGCAGTTCCGATGCCAGCGACAGCGCGGCCATGACAGCAATGCGATCCGTACCGCGCACGTTGCTGCTATTGCGGATCTTCGACATTTCGGCGTCGACGCGTGCAACCGCTTCAAGCAGCGCGCCTTCCGTTTCCGGCGAGCAGGCGAGGCGATAGGGCACGCCGAGAATCGATACTTCGATCTGCTTGGTGGTCATGCATTTTCTCCGTGGCGGGTCGCGTCGCTCTCGGCACCGGCTGCGACTTCATGCTGAGCGGGTTCGAGCAGATCGAGCTGGTTGTCCGGCTCGCTGTGCGCGCGGGCACGCGGCAACTTTTCGAGGATCGCATTCAGGCGCACCTGGGCGTCGTCGATCTTCGCCGACAGCGCGTCGCGTTCCGCCTGCAGCGCATTGCGTTCCTCGCGCAGCATTGCAAGTTCCGTGCGTGTAGCTTCGACGTCAGCACGCGATTGGGCGAGCTGCTCTTCGAGCGCGACTCGCGCTTCATTGTGGCGCTGGCTGATCGCGATCAGCTTGCCGATATTCTGTGAAAGTGTTTCGAGTTCGGTGAGCATGTGCTGCGTCCTCTAAAGACATCGCATTTTAGCGCGGAATGTCGCAGGTTCCGACAATTGTCTCGTTTCGAGACGTAACAACATCGCTTTGTGCAGGCTTTTTATCGACCATACGATGAAAAAGTACTCGTGCGTCGGACAATAACCTGCACTTGTCAGAACAGCGCGCCCGCGTGCCCTCGTTCTTGACGGACCCCGAGGCCGCTCCTACACTGGCCGCACTCTTGGTGCCCGCATGCGCTTTTCAACGGCGCACGCAGTTAAACGGGAAGCAGGGCGCGCCATTCGCCAGAACGCGCCAACCTGCGCTGCCCCCGCAACGGTAAGCGACCGCATTCGTCATGCAAGTCGATCCTGATCGCGCGTTGGAAGTTCAACTCGCGAGTGTGCCACTGCGCGTCACGCGTGGGAAGGCGGGATCGAGATGTCGCCAGCCCGGATACCGGCCAGAGGGAGAGGCACGTCACGCGCGAAAATGTTAAATACGCTGGCGCCTCGTTACGCATCGGCCTGCGGGGAAGCGGGCCGCGCACGCTACCCACAGGATCCTCGTCCCATGCTGTCTCCCGTCGCTCGTGCGGTGTTGCTTGCCTTCGCGAGCCTGCCGATCGTTGTGCATGCGCAAGCTGCTTCTTCGTCCTCTTCTTCATCTGCCGCGGATTCATCGGCCACGGTGTTGTCCCCGGTGGTCGTTACGGCGGAGCGCGGGCCGCAAGCGCTGGCCGACACGATCCCGCAGACCGCATTGTTCGACCAGCAGGATATCGCCGACACCACCGCGACCGATTTGCCGGGCCTCCTGCAACTCGCGCCCGGCGCGCAAATCTCGCGTACAGGTGGCCCCGGTTCGACGACGAGCCTCTTCCTGCGCGGCGCGTCGTCGACGCAATCGCTGCTGCTGATCGACGGCGTGCGCGTCGATTCAGTGGGCCTGGGTTCGGCGCAACTCGCACAGATTCCGCTCGACCAGATCGATCACGTCGAGGTGGTGAACGGCAACGTGTCGGCGTTGTACGGGTCCGGTGCGATCGGCGGCGTGGTCCAGGTGTTCACGAAAGAAGGCGGCGACCATCCGCCGCGTTTCAATTTTTCGCTGGGCTACGGCAGCTATCACACGCAGACGCAGCAGGCGGGCGTGAACGGCGCATTGGATAAAGACGGCAATACGACCTTCAGCATTTCGCTCGCGAGGTCGAAGGACGACGGCTTCTCGTCGCTCAATCCGCGTGAGGCGCCCGCCGCCAATCCGAATGCGAACGGCTATCTGAACGAAAGCATCTCGGCTTCGCTGCGCCACAAGTTCAACGACAGATGGGATGCCGGCGCGAGCTACTTCCAGTCGAACGGCAACAACAGCTACGACAACGCGTACGGCGTGCCGACCGAGCTGAACAACCTGTATAGCAAAGTGCGCCAGGTCTCGGTGTTCGCCAACGGCAAGCTCACCGACTGGTGGACGACGCACTTCATCGTCTCCGAAGGCGACGACCGCAGCGTGTCGAACACCAACGGTGTCTATAACGGCCGCTTCGATACCGACAATCGCCAGTACACATGGCAGAACGATTTCGCGCTGGCCGCGCAGCAGAAGTTGCAGGTCGGCTACGAGCATCTCGATCAGAGCCTCGACTCGGATACGTTCGCGGCGCCCGACCGGCATGTGGATTCGGGCTTCGTCGGCTATACGGGGCGCTTTGGGCGCAGCCAGATTCAGGCCAACGTGCGGCGCGACCAGTATTCCGATTTCGGCGGAGCGAACAGTTACTATCTCGGCTACGGCTTCGACATCACCGGCCATTGGAAGGTGAGCGCAAGCTACTCGGATTCGTTTCGCGCGCCGAGCTTCGACGATCTGTACTATCCGCTCAGCGGCAATCCGTCGATCCAGCCGGAGCGCAGCCATTCGATCGAAGCCGCGCTGCAGTACGCGTCGAATGCGCTCGGCGTGATGCGTCTCACCGCATTCCAGACGCGCTATTCGAATCTGATCGACTACGAGCAGGTGACGCCCGGTATTTATCTAGCCGAGAATGTCGGCCATGCGAAGGTGCAGGGACTCGAGGGATCGTGGAGCGGGCATATCGGCAAGACGGACGTGCGCGCCTCGGTGACGCTGCAAAACCCCGTCGATCTCGACAACGACGTCGACCTCGTGCGGCGCGCGCGGCGTTTCGGCTCGCTGACGGTGAACCGCAGTATCGCCGGGTGGCGCGTGGGCGGCGAGTGGATCGTGAGCGGCGCGCGCGACGACAGCAGCGGCAAGCTGGGCGGCTATGGCGTGGTGAATCTGTCGGCGCGCTACAACATCACGAGAGCCTGGTACGTGGCCGCCCAAATCCAGAATCTGTTGAACAAGGACTATGAAACGGCCTACTCGTATAACTCGCCGCGGCGCGGTGCGTATCTCACGGTTGGTTGGCAGCAGCAGTGACGGACCCGCGTCGTTGAGTTCGCGCGGATGAGCCTACCTACGAGCCGATCCATGAGCCGACAAGCGAGCCGCCACTCCGGTGCGATACCTGCAGCGCTGCGCGTGATGAGCGCGAAGCGCGCGGCCGCGATCTGGCTCGCGCTCGGTGTGATCGCGCTGGCGGTGCTGATGGCGTCGCTCGCGCTGGGCAGCGTATCGCTCGCGCCGCTGCGCGTGCTCGCGGCGCTGCTGCCCTCGCATGGGCCGTCTGCGGGCTCCGCCGATCTGACGGCCGAGATCGTTCGCACGCTGCGTTTGCCGCGCGCGCTGGCCGGCTTTGCTTGCGGCGCGTTGCTCGCGTTGGCCGGCGCGCTGCTGCAGGTGCTGTTGCGCAATCCGCTCGCCGAACCTTACGTGCTGGGTGTGTCGGGCGGCGCGGCGAGCTTCGCGCTCGTCGCGATGATCGCCGGTTGCGCCTGGTGGATCGTCGACGCGAGCGCCTTCGCCGGCGCCTTCGTGTCGATCCTGCTGGTGCTCGGCCTCGCGCGCCGCGAGTTGTGGCGCGGCGAGCCGCAGGACACGTCGCCGCGTTTGCTGCTGACCGGCGCGGTGATCGCCGCGGGCTGGGGCGCGCTCATCACCTTGCTGCTCAACCTCGCGCCCGACAACCGTCTGCGCGGCATGCTGTTCTGGCTGACGGGCGACCTCAACGGCGGCGCGATGCCGTGGACGGCGCTCGCCGCGCTCGTTGTCGTGCTGGTCGCGATCATGCCCGCCGCGCCGCGTCTGAACGTGCTGCTGCGTGGCGACGCCGCCGCGCAGGCGTTGGGCGTCGCGGTGATGCCGTTGCGCTTGCGGGTGTATCTGGTGGCTTCGCTGGCGGCGGCCGCGGCGGTGACGACGGCGGGCACCATCGGCTTCGTCGGGCTGGTTGTGCCGCATATGCTGCGGCTCGCGTTCGGCAACGATCAGCGCATGCTGCTGCCGGCCGCCGCGCTCGGCGGCGGTGTCGCGGTGATGGGCGCGGACCTGGTCGCGCGCACCGTGATCGCGCCGGCGCAGTTGCCGGTCGGCGCGATCACGTCGATCATCGGCGTGCCGGTGTTTCTGTGGATGCTATTGCGCAGGCGCCGATGATGCCGACCTTCGATACCGCCCAGGCCGTCCTCAGCGCGCAACGTCTGACCTTGCGTGCCGGCGCGCGCACCTTGCTCGGCGCTTTCACGCATACGTTCTACGAAGGCGAGATCTGGTGCGTGGCCGGACCGAATGGCGCGGGCAAGACGACATTGCTCTCCACGCTGGCGGGTCTGTTGCAACCGTCGGCGGGCCATGTCGAACTCGACGGCGCGCGTGTGGCCGACTGGCCGCCGCTCGCGCTCGCGCAGCGCCGCGCGTTGATGCCGCAAAGCGCGCCGGACGCATTCAGCACGAGCGTGTTCGATATCGTGATGCTGAATCGCTTTCCGCATCTCAGCGGCTGGGGCTGGGAACGCGCGGCCGATCGCGAAGCGGCGCAGGCGGCGTTGGATTTGCTGGGCCTCGCCGCATTTGCCGCGCGCGATGTGCTCTCGCTCTCGGGCGGCGAGCGTCAGCGCGTGGCGCTGGCGGCGACGCTATGCCAGGACGCGCCATTGCTGCTGCTCGACGAACCGTTATCGCATCTCGATCTGCATCATCAGATCGACTGTCTCGAAGCGCTGGCCGCCTGGACGCGCGAGCCTCGGCGTACAGTGATGTTTTCGTGCCACGATCTGAACCTGGCGCGCCGCTTCGCCACGCATGCGCTCTTGCTCGACGGCGCAGGCGGCGCCTATGCCGGACCGGTACAAGATGTGCTGACGCCCGCGCTCGCGAGCCGGGCCTTCGGTTACCCCTTGATCCTGATTCGCGACGGCGAACACGAGGCGCTGATTCCCGCGCCGCGCGCGCGTCACGAATCGCTCGCCGGCCAAGACACGCCGGCAGGCTGATCGCTTCAATTCAACATTCTCTTTCAGACACGCTTATGACTTCATCGCCACGCTTGCCCGGATTGCCCGAAGTCGAACCACTCGATCAAACGCTGCGTGATCACTTGCAGCACATCATCGATACCAAGACCAAGCCGCCAGGCAGTCTCGGCCGGCTCGAAACGCTCGCGCGCCAGATGGGCCTGATTCAGCGCACCACGCATCCCGCCGTGACACGTCCGGCGATGATCGTTTTCGCTGGCGACCACGGCGTGGCCGAGGAGGGCGTGAGCCCTTATCCGCAAGCCGTGACCGCGCAAATGGTCGCCAACTTTCTCGCGGGCGGCGCGGCGATCAATGCGTTGAGCCGCGTCGCGGGCATCGAACTCGAAGTGGTCAACGCGGGCATCGCGACGCCGCTGCCTTCGGCGGAAGGACTCGTCGACATTCCGGTCGCGGCCGGCACGCGCAACTTCGCGCATGAAGCGGCCATGAGCCGCGACCAGGCCCTTGCCGCGATGCAGGCGGGCGCGGCGCGCGTGCGGCATCACGCGGCGCTCGGCACCAATGTGATCGGTTTCGGCGAGATGGGCATTGCGAATACCTCGGCGGCTGCCTGTCTGATGAGCCGCTTGTGCGGCGTGCCGATCGACGAATGCGTCGGCCGCGGCACGGGTCTGGATAACGCGGGGCTCGCGAGGAAGCGCGACGTGCTGGCGTCGGCGCTCGCGCATCACCCGGTGTCCACTGATCCGCTCGACGTGCTCGCCACCTTCGGCGGCTTCGAGATCGCAATGATGGCGGGCGCCTATCTCGCGGCCGCCGAAGCACGCATGACGATACTGGTCGACGGTTTCATCGCGAGCTCGGCCTTGTTGATCGCCGACGCCTTCGCACCGAGCGTGCGCGAATATTGCGTGTTCGCGCATGCGTCGAACGAAGCGGGCCATCGCCGCATGCTCGATCATTTCGGCGCGCTGCCATTGCTCTCGCTCGATATGCGGCTCGGTGAAGGCACCGGCGCGGCGCTCGCAGTGCCTTTGCTGCGCGCGGCGGTGGCGTTCGTCAACGAGATGGCGAGCTTCGAATCGGCCGGCGTCGCGAATCGCGATGCGTGATCGTTCATACGGAAACACGCTCCCGGCCCGCTCATGAATCCGCTCGCGGAACTGCGCTATTTTTTCACGGCGCTCGGTTATTTCACGCGCGTGCCCGTGCCGCGCTGGGTCGGCTATGAACCGCATTATCTGAATGCGGCGGCGCGTTATTTTCCGCTGGTCGGCGTATTGATCGGCGGATTGAGCGCGCTGGTCTATCTGGCCGCGTTGCGCGTGTTTCCGGCGGGCGTGGCGGTGCTGCTCTCGATGGCCGCGTCGCTGCTCGTGACCGGCGCATTCCATGAAGACGGTCTCGCAGATTGCGTCGATGCGTTCGGTGGCGCCTATACGCGCGAAGATGTATTGCGAATCATGCATGACTCGCGCATCGGCGCTTTCGGCGCCATCGCGCTCGTGGTGGCGCTCGCATTGAAATGGCAAACGCTCGCCGCCATGCCGCCGATGCGCGCCGCAAGTCTGATGATTGCCGCGCACGCGGCGAGCCGAACGTGCGCGATCAGCTATCTGGCTACGCTCGACTACGTGCGCGCCGAAGGCAAGGCCAAACCGGTGGCGCAGCGCCTGAGCGGCGGCGCGTTCGTCTGCGCCGCGATATCCGGTTTGCCGTGGCTGCTCTGGCCGAACTGGCTCGATGCGCCTGACTGGCGCTTTGCGGGCTCGGCGCTTGCGGTACTGGTCGTACTTCGCGTGGCAATGGGCCGTTATTTCGTCAGGCGCATCGGCGGTTATACCGGCGACTGCCTCGGCTTCGCACAGCAGATTTTTGAGTTGAGCATCTACCTGGTGGGGCTCATATGGATATCGTCCTGATTCGTCATCCCGCGGTCGCGCTCGATGCGGGCGTGTGTTACGGCCACAGTGACGTGGCGCTTGCCGAAAACGCCGAGGTGTCGTCGGCGGCGCTCGCCTTGAAGCTCGCGACTTTGCAGATGCCCGCGCCACGCGTGCTGATGTCGAGCCCGTTGAAGCGCTGCTCGGCGCTGGCTGCCGAGATGGCGAACGACTTCGGCTGTGTGATCAGTCACGACGATCGTCTGATGGAAATGAACTTCGGCGATTGGGAAACGCAACGCTGGGACGCGATCGATCGCGAACTGCTCGACGACTGGGCGGTCAATTTCGAACATGCGCGTGCGCATGGCGGCGAAAGCGTGGCGCAGTTCGTCGCGCGGGTGCGTGCATGGCTCGATGCGTTCGCACTGACGCGCGAGTTGTCGCCGGCCTATGTGGTCACGCACGCGGGCGTGATGCGGGCCATTGCATCGATCGTGCTGGACGTGCCGCTCGAACGCTGTCTGCGCTGGTCGCTCGACATGAGCGGCATCGTATGGTTGCGCAGGAACGATGAAACGCAGCAGTGGTCGCTGGTGCGGTGGAATGCGTAAGACGGGCAGGGCGCCGATCGCCCTTGCCTCATTGCGCGCCTGACTTTCTGCGTGAGCGCGCTATGTCGAGGTCTTCGCACATCTGTTTCGCGCCCTGCGCGATGCGCGGCGCCGGCCGGTTGATCAGATCGCCGTCGATCGCAAAGAGGTTGTGGTTCGCCACCGCGGTGAGGCTCGGCCACGCTCGCCATGCGCCGAGTTGCGGCAAGGTAGTGTCCGGTTCGGTCGCGCCCGGCGCCGCCGTGACGATCGCTTCCGGATTCGCCGCGAGCACCGCTTCGGTCGAGACGGTCGGCACCAGCGGTGCGAGTTTTGCGAACACGTTGCGGCCGCCGCACAACGCGATCACGTCGCTGACCATATGCTCGCCGTTGAGCGTCATCAACGGTTGATCCCACACCTGATAGAACACGCTGACGGGCGCCCGGCCCGCATACCGGCTGCGCAGCGCCGCGATGTCCTGGCGGTACGCGGCCGCTGCCGCATCCGCCGCCGGCGACGTGCCGAGCAATTGTCCGAGCTTCGTCAGCGACGCGGCCACGTCGTCGAGATGATGCGGCTCGCTGAAGAAGAGCGGAATGTGCATCTCGCGCAGGCGGTCGAGCTGAAGCTGCGCATTGCCATGCCGCCACACCACGATCAGATCGGGCTTCAGCGCAACAAGTCGCTCGAGATCGAGCGACTTGTTGTCGCCGACGCGTGGCAATTTTTTTGCCTCCGGCGGGTAGTCGCTATAGGACACTGCGCCGATCAGCTTCGCGCCGCCGCCCGCCGCATACAGCAATTCGGTGACGTGCGGCGCGAGGCTGATTACACGTTGCGCGGGAGCGGGCAGGGTGACGGTTGCGCCGGTGTCGTCGGTGACGGAGATGGCGGCAAACGCGTGCGTCGCGTGGATGCAAAGCGCTGCGGCGATGGTGAAGCGGGCGAGTCGATTCATCGGGCGAAGAGGTGGGAGACGTAGGGTGAGCGTGGCAGGGATGCAAGGTCTTTGCTGCATCAGCCCCTTCGCGTGGGATCGATCTCCCGAACGGCCTCACGCAGGCTCCCGTCAAAGCGTGTCCATTCGGCCTCGCTTGCAGGCAAGCCGAATCTGACGCTACCTGACGGCGTGAACAGACGCGTCCACACGCCGCGCCGCGCCAAGGCTCGATGCAAAGCGGCGGCGCGTGCGTCGCAGGTCCACGCGAAGAGCGGTGTGCAGCGCGTGTCGAACCCTTGCGCATGCAACAGGTCGGCCAGCCGCGCGCTTTCGGTGTCGAGCCGGGTGCGCATGTGCCGTTGCCAGGCCTCGTCGGCGAATCCGGCTCTGACGGCGTGACGGGCCGGGCCGCTGACGGTCCACGCGCCGAGCGTGTCGCGCAAACGTTCGAGCAACGCAGGTGCACCGAGTACGAAACCCGCGCGTACGCCGGCGAGACCGAAGAATTTCCCCGGCGAACGCAACACGAGCAGGCCGTCGCGATGCGTGCTCGCCGCGAGCGATGCCGACGGCATCGCATCGGCGAACGCTTCATCGACCAGCAGCGTGCCGCCGCGCGCGCCCAACTGGGCATGCCAATGCAGCAGCCTGGCGGCGCTCAGATGCACGGCGGTCGGATTGTTCGGATTCACGACGACTGCATGCGTAAGCGTGTCGGGCAATGTTTCGAAGGAGACATCGAGCACGATCGTTTCATGGCCGGCGCGCTCGAATGCGGGCGCGTATTCGCCGTACGTGAGCGGCGCGATGCCGACGCGTGCGCGCGGCAGCAGCGCGGGCAGCGCGCGAATCGCCGCCTGGCTACCTGCAACGGGCAGCACATGCGCGGCGTCGGGCGCGCCGTAGTAGCGCGCGGCGCAGGCGGCGAAATCGTCGCCGTCGTCGGGCAGGCGGCGCCAGGCATCGGCGGGAACTGGCGGGACCGGATAGCCGTGCGGATTGATACCCGTCGAAAGATCGAGCCATTGCGCGTGCGGAATGCCGTAGCGTCTGGCCGCTTCTTGCAGATTGCCGCCGTGCGCGATCGTACCGGTTGCAGCGGGCATTCCGTTTGCCTCGTTCGCTTTGCTCGTTTCGCCCGTTGTGTTCAAGCGGCCTGTCATTCGATCAAACATGAAAGGGCACGCTCAGCAACGCCAGCACGATCAGCGCGGCGAGCCATAGAACGACCGTGCGCTCGACCAGCATCAACGCGGCGTTGACGTCGGCGGCCTTGGCCTCGCGTCCGAAGCCGAGCATCGGGCGATGTTCGAGTGCGCCGTGATAAACCGCCGGGCCGCCGATCAGCACGTTCAGACTGCCTGCGCCGGCTGCCATCACCGGTCCGGCGTTCGGGCTGTCCCAGCGCGGCGCCTGTTCGCGCCAGCAGCGCCACGCGGTGCGCGTGTCGCCGAGGAGCGCATAGCTGGCGGCTGTCAGACGGGCGGGAATCCAGTTGAGCACGTCGTCGATCCGCGCGGCGGCCCAGCCGTAGCGCAAATAGCGCGGCGTGCGATAACCCCACATCGCGTCGAGCGTGTTGGCGAGACGAAACCCCAGCGCACCCGGACCGCCCGCGATGGCAAACCAGAACAGCGCGCCGAAGATCGCATCGTTGCCGTTTTCGAGCGCCGATTCGACGGCGGCGCGCGACAGCGCACCTTCGTCCGCATGCGCGGTTTCGCGCGAGACGATGCGCGCGGTCAGCAAGCGCGCTTGCGGGAGATCGCGCTGCGCCAATGCCTGCGCGATCGGCGCAATGTGATCGTGCAGACTGCGCGCGCCGAGCGCGAACCACAGCAGCGCGACATGCACCGCGCAGGCCGCGAAAAACGGCAGCACGGCAACCAGGCACCAGGCGATCAGCACGGGCGGCATCACGGCCAGCGACCACGCGAGCAGCCCTTTGAGCCGCAAGCGGCGGCCGGTGTTGTAGCGCGTTTCGAGACGCATCGCCCATTTGCCGAACCCTACCAGCGGATGAGCCGTGCGCGGCTCGCCAAACCAACGGTCGAGGGCGACGCCCACGGTGGTCAGCGTCACGAGAAGCGGGAGCGACAGCATCACGCGTGGCTCGCGGTTTTCAGCGCGAGCGGCAATCCGGCGACCATCATCGTGGCCTGGGTGCTCAACGCGGCGATGCGCTGGTTGAGCCGCCCGAGTTCGTCGACGTAAAGACGCGTGGCCGCGCCGAGCGGCACCACACCCAGACCGATCTCGTTGCTGACCACGATGACCTTGCCTTGGGCGTTGACGAGCGCCGCTTCGAGCGCGGCGACGTGCGCGTGATAGCGATCGATCGGCAGCGCGTCGCCTTCGGGCGGACAGAGCAGATTGGCGAGCCACAGCGTCAGGCAATCGACCAGGATGCAGTGGCCGGGCGCGTCGCTTTGCGTCACCGCGCCGGCGAGATCGACGCCTGCTTCGAACAGTTGCCAATGCGCCGGACGCCGCTCGCGATGGTGGGCGATGCGCGCGCTGAATTCGGCGTCGTCAGCGACGCGCGCGGTGGCGATGTAGGTGACGGGCAGGGCGCTGCCTGTGGCAAGCTGTTCGGCGTGCACGCTCTTGCCCGAACGGGCGCCGCCGAGAACGAAGGTGAGGTCGCGGGGAGTCATCGCGTGATTGTACCGGCGTGCAGTGCGGGCCGGCGCGATGGGATAATGCCGCGTTCCATGCATGGCGCCTCAGCGCACCACACGGGGCCGGCGCTGCGCGGCTTGTTACCGGCACGCGTTGATGTCCGTATGAAAACGCACGGCCCGGTGCCCCGCGTGAGCGCTGCGTTGCCGCCAGCTTCATTGTCTGTTTTGTCTGTTCACCGCCAGGCCCTGGCCCAAGACTCCGTGACCACCACTTCGACCTCGCATAACGCCGTACCCGTGCCGCGCGGCACGCTGATGATCCAGGGCACCACGTCCGACGCGGGCAAGAGCACACTGGTCGCCGGATTGTGCCGGCTCGCGCGCCGCGCCGGCGCGCGGGTCGCGCCGTTCAAGCCGCAGAACATGGCGCTCAACAGCGCGGTAACGGTGGACGGCGGCGAGATCGGCCGCGCGCAGGCTTTGCAGGCGGTGGCCGCGGGCATTGCCGCGCACACCGATCTGAACCCCGTGCTGCTCAAGCCGACCAGCGACCGCGGCGCGCAGGTGATCATCCACGGCAAGGCGCGCACGAACCTCGACGCGCGTGCGTACCACGACTACAAACCCGTCGCGTTCGAAGCCGTGCTGCAGTCGTATGCGCGTCTGCAAGCGGCGTACGACACGATTTTTGTCGAAGGCGCGGGCAGCCCCGCCGAAATCAATCTGCGCGACCGCGATATCGCCAACATGGGTTTTGCGGAGGCGGTGGATTGCCCGGTAGTGCTGGTGGCCGATATCGACCGAGGCGGCGTGTTCGCCCATCTCACGGGCACGCTCGCGTGTTTGTCGGCGAGCGAGCAGGCGCGGGTGCGCGGCTTCATCATCAACCGTTTTCGCGGCGACGTCGGTTTGCTGCAGCCCGGTCTGGACTGGCTCGAAGCGAAGACCTGCAAGCCGGTACTCGGCGTGATCCCCTATCTGCATGGGCTGACGCTCGACGCCGAAGACATGCTGCCGCCCGAATTGCGCGCGGCGCATAGCGGTGGCGCGGGGCGCATGCTGCGGGTAGTCGTGCCGGTGCTGCCGCACATCAGCAATCACACGGATTTCGACGCGTTGCGCGCGCATCCGCAGGTCGATTTTCATTACGTGCGCAGCGGCACACCGCCGCCGCCAGCCGATCTGATCATTCTGCCGGGCTCGAAGAACGTGCCTGGCGACCTGGCGTTTCTGCGCGCACAAGGCTGGGACGCGGTGCTGCAAAAGCATCTGCGCTATGGCGGCCGGGTGATCGGGATTTGCGGTGGCATGCAGATGCTGGGGCGTGAAGTGGCCGATCCGCATGGCGTGGAGGGCGCGCCGGGTACGTCCGCGGGACTCGGCTGGCTCGACTATTCGACAGTGCTCACGCGCGACAAGACGCTGAAGAATGTGACCGGGCGCCTCGCGTTGCCCGGCGCGCCGGAAGTGGCCGGCTACGAGATCCATATGGGCGAGACGCGCGGGCCGGCGTTGGACACGCCCGCGCTGCAATTGGGCGACGCGCGGGATGCCCGCCCCGACGGCGCGATCTCCGCCGATGGCCAGATTCTCGCCACCTACGTGCACGGCCTGTTCGACACGCCGGCCGCCTGTGCGGCTTTGCTCGCGTGGGCGGGTTTGAGCGATGCCGAGGCAATCGACTACCCGGCGTTGCGTGAGGCGTCTCTGGAACGCCTTGCGGATACGCTTGCCGAGCATCTCGATCTGGCGAAACTTTTTGCTGCGATGGGTTGATCGGGGTCAAAGGGGAAGATCAGATTAAATCCTGTTGGGAAATAATCAAAGCTTGAGAACTGGTTTTTCGCTTCGTACGGTTCGAATAGAGTGCAGGCATCGACGGCCGTTTCCGTGCTGTCTCTCTCTCTTCAAGGACCTGTCATGAACCCGAACCGTTCTGCCGAGCTTGCCGCTTTACTCCTTCGCGTCGCTCTAGGCGTGCTCTATCTCGCCCACAGTCTGCAAAAGATTTTCGTCTTCACGCTGCCCGGCACGGCGCAGTTCTTCGTCTCGCTCGGCTTGCCGGGCTGGCTCGGCTACGTGACGGCATTCGTCGAACTGTTCGGCGGCATTGCGCTGCTGCTCGGCGTGCAGGTGCGCTGGGCCGCGCTGGTGCTGCTGCCGTTCATGCTCGGCGCGATGTCGCAGCATCTCCACAACGGCTGGGGTTTCGCGTCGCCGAACGGCGGTTGGGAATATCCGGCGTTCTGGGCCGTGACGCTGGTGGTGCAGTCGCTGCTCGGCGGCGGGGCGCTGGCGTTCGGCGGGGCGAAGGCGCCGCGGGCGGTGGCCGCCTGAGCGGTTGGCTGCTCCCATGAAAAGGCACGCGCCGCAAGGCCGCGTGCCTTTTTTATGGTACCGCGTCCCTTTCCCTCGTCAATACAACACGATCTGCGTACACCGGAACAGCGCCATCGTCTTGCCGTTCGGATCGGTGACCGTGGCATCCCACACCTGTGTGCTGCGCCCGAGATGCACGCTCTTTGCGACTGCACGGATCGTCCCCTCGGTTGCCGTGCCGAGAAAATTGCTTTTCACCTCGATGGTCGTGAAATTGCGCGCGGTCTCCGGCAGATGCGCGAGGCAGGCGTAGCCGCAGGCGGTGTCGGCGAGACCGATCACGGTGGCGGCATGCAAAAAGCCGTTCGGCGCGAGCAGTTCCGTGCGCACGGTCAATTCCGCGATCAGCACGCCCTCTTCCAGCGACACGACATGCACGCCCAGCAGGCCTGGCAGCGAGCCTTTCTGGCGTTCGTGGAGGCGTTCGACGGTGTATTCCGGGCGCAGTTTGCTCATGAGATTCGGATCCTGGTTGAAGAAATCGGCAGCGCACAGCGGCTAATTAGCCGTTTGGGGGCTTCGGCCAGCGTGCATTTGTCGATATTATCAACGGCTGGATCGGCAAGTGGATCTGAAACCAATGCGGATCCGGGCACACTTGCGCATGTCAGACCCAATACGCGGCAAACCGGCTGGCGGCAGCCAGCCTTCTTTCCGGGAGAATTCATGACGGTGATCGTGGTGGCGAATCCGAAGGGCGGCGTGGGCAAAAGCACGCTGTCCACCAATCTGGCCGGCTATTTCGCGGCGGCCGGCGAGTGGGTCGCGCTGGCGGACCTGGACAAACAGCAGTCCGCGCATGCGTGGCTGTCGCTGCGGCCCGACACGCTGCCGGCCATCGAAACCTGGGAAGTCAATCTGGACGCGCCGGTCAAACCGCCCAAGGGACTGGAGCATGCTGTCATCGACACACCGGCCGGGCTGCACGGCAATCGCCTGAATATCGCGCTGGATCTGGCCGACAAGGTGATCGTGCCGCTCCAGCCGTCCATGTTCGATATTCTCGCCACCCAGGAATTCCTCGAGCGGCTGGCCAAGGAGAAAGCGGTCAGGAAAGGCGCAATTGAAATCGGCGTGGTCGGCATGCGCGTGGATGCGCGCACGCGCTCGGCGGAGCAACTGCATCGCTTTGTCGAGGGGCTGAAGTTGCCGGTACTCGGCTTTTTGCGCGATACGCAGAATTACGTGCAACTGGCGGCCCACGGGCTGACCTTGTGGGACGTGGCGAAAAGCCGGGTGGAGAAGGATCTGGAGCAGTGGCAGCCGATCGTCGAATGGACTAGCGGGGCGGGAAGGAAGGGTTGAGGCGGCAGGGCCGGCGGCTGTGTGCCGCCCGCCAGGTCGAGTCCCCGCGCGGTGAATTCCCCAAGGAATTCCTTGGGGGCGCACGCGTGGCGGACATCTGACAAACTGCTAGCGAACTTGCCAGCAAACTACTACTGCGCGTTCAGGTCCAGTTCTGCGTCGGCACGTGATCGCGGCTGCCCTTGATCCTGTTGTTGTCGTCCACGAACACGAGGTCCGGCTTCCAGCCGGCCTTCAGCTCCGCTTCGTCCACCACTGCGAACGCCGCGATAATCACCAGATCGCCCAGCTGCGCGCGCCGCGCCGCCGATCCGTTCAGCGAGATCATGCCGCTGCCGCGTTCACCCTTGATCGCGTAGGTCGAGAAACGCTCGCCATTGTTGATGTTCCAGATGTCGATCCGCTCGTTTTCGACGATGTTCGCCGCTTCCAGCAAATCTTCGTCGATCGCGCACGAACCTTCGTAGTGCAGTTCGCAATGCGTGACCGCGACGCGGTGAATCTTCGACTTCAGCATGTTGCGTTGCATGACCAATCCTGTGTGATTTCTTTGCGTGTCTACGTCTGCCTAAGACGGCTTCAGATTTCGAGGTTATCGATCAGACGGGTGGCGCCGAGCTTGGCGGCGGCCAGCACCACCAGTTCCGCATTCGCGTCTTCCGGACCCGGCGGCAGCAGATTCGAGCGCTTGCGCACGGCGATGTAGTCGGGCTGCCAGCCGCGTGTGGCGAGCGCCGCCATCGCCGCCCGTTCGATTTTCGCGAAGTCGCGCTCGCCGCCAAGCACCGCTTCGCGCACCTGATTCAGTTCGGCGGCCAGCCTCGGCGCCTCGGCGCGCTCGGCGGACTGCAGATAGCGATTGCGCGAGCTGAGCGCGAGGCCGTCGGCATCCCGCACAGTTTCGGCGGCAATGATGTCGGTGGGCAGCGCGAACTGGTTGCACATGCGGCGCACGATCATCAACTGCTGGTAATCCTTTTTGCCGAACACGGCAACGCGCGGCTGCACGCACGACATCAGCTTCATCACTACCGTGCACACGCCCTGGAAGAAGCCCGGCCGGAATTCGCCTTCGAGGATATCGCCCAGATCGTGCGGCGGATGCACGCGGTACTCCTGCGGCTCCGGATAGAGGTCTTTTTCCGTCGGTGCGAACAACACGTAGACGTTTTCCTTCTGCAGCTTCTCGATGTCCGCTTCCATCGTGCGCGGGTATTTGTCGAAGTCTTCGTTCGGACCGAACTGCAGCCGGTTGACGAAGATGCTGGCCACCACCGGGTCGCCGTGCTGACGCGCGAGACGCATCAGCGACAGATGGCCCTCGTGCAGATTGCCCATTGTCGGCACAAACGCGGTGCGATTCTGGCCGCGCAACTGGTCGCGCAATTCATGGATCGAGCTGATGACTTTCATGATCGGACAGGGATTTCCTCGCGCGGCGCGAGACTGGGTGGACGCAAAACCCTAAGGAATCGCGCGGGCCGCCGCCTCACTGGTAATGACAGGTTCGGAGCGCGGGATTGTAGTGGATTTGGACGGCTGCCGCACCGAAAAGAGGCACCTTCTCCCGGCGAACGGAATCGAGCCCCGTTTGAGGGTGTCAGGCGGGCAAATAGGCGAGGCGCACATAGATCGGCGCGAACGGTTCCGCCTGGGTGATTTCAACGAGCGATTCGCGGCACAGCTCAAGCACGGCGATGAAATTCACCACGACCACCGGCACGCCTTTGCTCGTGTCGAACAGGTCGGAGAATTCGATGAAGCGCGCGTTTTGCAGCTGCCGCAGGATCGAGCTCATATGCTCGCGCACCGAAAGCTCCTCGCGCGAGATTCTGTGATGCTGGACCAGCTTGGCGCGCTTGATCACGTCGGCCCACGCGGCGCGCAGGTCTTCGCTGTTCACGTCGGGAAAACGCGGCGTGATGCTTTGCTCGATGTAGACCTCGGCGCGCAGGAAGTCGCGCCCGAGTTGCGGCAACTGGTCGATGCGCTGCGCGGCGAGCTTCATCTGCTCGTATTCGAGCAGGCGCCGCACCAGTTCCGCGCGCGGATCTTCGGCTTCCTCGCCGCTGTCCGCCTTCTTGACCGGCAGCAGCATGCGCGATTTGATTTCGATCAGCATCGCGGCCATGAGCAGATACTCGGACGCGAGTTCGAGATTGGTCTGGCGCAACTGGTCGACGTAGCCGAGGTACTGCACCGTGACGTCCGCCATCGGAATGTCGAGCACGTTGAAGTTCTGCTTGCGGATCAGATACAGCAGCAGATCCAGCGGGCCTTCGAACGTTTCGAGAAACACCTCGAGCGCGTCCGGCGGGATGTACAGATCCGTCGGCATCTTGAAGAGCGGCTCGCCGTACAGGCGTGCAAAAGCGATGCCGTCGACGGTGTCGGGTGTCGAATCGGTGGCGGGCGCGGCCAGCGCGGCGTCGGCGGGGGCCGGCGGAGCGCCGTGTGCCTCGTCGGCGTGACTCACGCGCTTAGAAGTTTTGATAGTACGAGTAAGGCGTCTGTTCCACGCGCGAGGCTTTCTGCTCGGCGCGTTCTTCGAGATCGATCGGCTGTTTGTCCCACAGCAGCGCGCGGCCGCGGCGCTGCTCGGCTTCCAGGTTGGGCTTCTGTTGCTTGAGCTGGTTCAGGAACTGGGTGATGTCCGATTGATACATGGCTCGACGTCCGTGGTATGGGAATTGGCGGCCACCCGGCGGTCATTCGCCGGACACCGCTGCTATCCCGCAATTTTACCGCATGCGCGGCGCGCGGGCGAAAAACGGCGGCAGCGCCAGGTGGCCGGCGCACGAAAATACCCGGAACCCGCGCGGCGCGGTGTGCGTCAAAGGCGGGCGCGTCGCCGACCAGGCGGCGTGCATCCGTTGTATTCCCTGGGTTCGGTGCGGGCGTCAGGGTCTTCGCTGGCGTGTTGCGCCGCGCGCGAATCTGGCGGCGAGGCCCGCCCGCACGCGGCGCACCCCTTTTTAGAGATCTCGCGGCATCATGCCGATGTGGTCAAATAGCGAGCTTCGGCCGCCGCGGCGCGCCTGAGCGACGGAATTCATCAACCACGGCCGGAGGTCCTGTTTGGCGGGGTGTGCGATCGACAAGCCGCGGCTGCGGCGCGGCAAGGCCGGTTTCCGGCGTGGGCCTCGCACGCCCATGCGGCACTGGCTGCGCGCGTGGCTGGCATTCGGTCTCGTCATGTTGACGCTGGCGGCCGGCCACGCTCACGCCGCGAAAGCGGCCGCCAGCTACAAGGTCGATATCGAAGCCACGCCGCGCTCGCTGCGCAAGCTGCTCGAAGCGCATCTGGATATTGCGCGTTTCGCCAAACGCCCCGACATCAGCGACGACCAGTTCGAGTTTCTGATCACCGCCACGCCTCAACAGGTGCGCGATCTGGCTTCCACGCAGGGTTATTTCACGCCGGTCGTGCGTACCGACGTGCGCACCGTCGACGATACGAAGCGCGTCACCGTGAGCGTCGATCCCGGGCCGCAAACGCTGATCTCGTCGATTTCGCTGTCGTTCCGCGGGCCGGTGCTCACCGAAGACCCGGCGCAGGAGAACGCCGCGCGCTTCGCGTTTTCGCTGCACGAAGGCGACCCGTTTTCGCAGGGCGGCTGGGACGATGCAAAAAACGCGTCGCTCAAGGCCTTGCAGGCGCGCCGGTATCTGGGCGCGAAGATTTACCATTCCGAGGCACGCGTCGATCCGCGCACACACGAGGCGAAACTGTCGGTCACGTACGAAAGCGGGCCGACTTTCACGATGGGCAAGTTGGACGTCTCCGGCACGCGGCGCTACCCGGAACAGATCGTCGACAACGTGAACCCGATTTCGGTGGGCGATATCTACGACGTGCAGCGCGTCGCCGAATTGCAGCGGCAACTGCAAAACACGCCGTACTACGCGAGCGTCGCAATCGACGTGGATAGCGACCCCGCCAAACCGGTCGAGACGCCGATGCACGTGAAGGTGTCGGAATATCCGTACAACAGCATTCGCGGCGGCGTGGGTTATTCCACGGACAACGGTCCGCTGGTTCAGGGCTCCTATTCGTACCTCGACACTTTCGGCAAAGCCTGGCCGTTCACCGTCGAGGGCCGCGTCGACCAGATCCAGCAGTACGGGCAAATCGAACTCTCGATGCCGCCGGGGCGGCGCGCGTGGACCAATAGCATGCTGGCTTCCTACACCACGACCGACGTTTCCGACACGCGCATCTACAGTATCCGTGGCGGCGTGCAGCGGGCCCGGACCTCGCAGTTCATCGACTACAACTACGCGCTCCTGTTCTATCAGGACCGGCTCGACCAGAACGCGGCCGCGCCGACCACGAGCCGCGCGCTGGTGCCGTCCTGGTCATGGACCCGGCGCAACACCGACGACCCGCTGTTCCCGCGCAAGGGCAACCTGATTCACGTCGAGGCGGGCTTCGCGGTCAAAGGGGTGCTCACCGACCAGACCTTCATTCGCGGTTATGCGCGCGGCCAGCAGTACCTGCCGATCGGCAAGGAAGACCTCGTGCTGATTCGCGCCGAACTGGGCGGTGTGTTCACGAGCGGCCCTTCGAGCGGCATTCCGGCTTCGCTGCTGTTTCGCGCGGGCGGCTCGAATTCGGTGCGCGGCTATGGCTATCAGAGCATCGGTAACAACGTCGACGGTTCGGTGCTGCCCACCAAGTACCTCGTCACGGCGGCGGCCGAATACCAGCATTGGTTCAACCACGACTGGGGCGCTGCTGCGTTTTTCGATGTCGGCACCGCCACGGATACCTGGGGCGAAAAAGTCTTTTATCCAGGCGTCGGTGTCGGGGCACGCTGGCGCAGCCCGGTCGGCCCGGTCAACGTCGATGTCGCCTACGGGATCCGCAACCGCAGCGTGCGGCCGTATCTGACGCTGGGCATCGCCTTCTGATGGAAACCTGCTTCCCCATGATCCACGCATGACCACGGACGTTTCCGCCCAACCTCCCGCCCAGCCGCCGGGTGCTCATCCGCCAGGAGAGCCGCCAAGGCAGCCGCCGGGACAGCAGCCGCCACCCGAAGGGCCTGCGCCCAGGCGCCGGCTCGGCCGGTTGCTGCTGAAATCGCTCGCGTGGACGGTGGCCGTGGTCGTGTTGTTGCTCGCGTTGGCGGCGGGTTTGCTATACGGCGCGCTGACCACGGAGCGCGGCACCGCCTATGCGTGGCAAGCGGCGGTGAAGCTGTTGGGCGGTAAGCTGAGCGGCACGCTTGAAAGCGGCGCACTCGCCAACGGCCTGCAATTGCGGCAAGTGCGCTGGCGCAGCCTCGACGGCAGCGGCACCGATATCCAGATCGATCGCGTGGCGGGCCGCTGGGCGCTCGCGCGCCAACCGTGGCGCTTCACGGTCGACTATCTGCATGTCGGCACGGTGGACGCGCGCATCGGCGCTTCGTCGTCGAGCAGCGGGCCGATGAAGCTGCCGCAAGACCTGCGCTTGCCCATCCAGCTCGACATTCGCGACGTCCAGGTCGACAAACTGTTGCTGCATCAGGGCGCGTCGACGACCGAATTCTCGCGCTTCGTCTTTCATGGACGCAGCGACGGTCGCCATCACGAGGCCGCGATCGAGCGGCTCGACACGCCGTTCGGCGCGGTGACGGCGGCCGCGAAACTCGACGGCGTGCGGCCGTTTCCGCTGAGCGGGGACATCGGCTATTCGGGCAAGGTCAACAACGAGGCAGTGCAGGTGGGCGGGCATCTGAGCGGCTCGTTAGAGAATCTGATCGCCGAGCTCGACGCGAGCGGCATGAAACTCGCGGGTCACGCCAGGGTCGAGGCCGAGCCGTTCGGCGACGTGCCGCTACAGCGCGCCACGCTGACCTTCGATCACATCAACCCGCAGGCGTTTTCGCCGGGTGCGCCGCAGGCCGATCTCGCCGTGCGGGCAGAGTTGCAGCCGGTCGGGCAGGGGGCGGCGGAGGCGGCCGTGTCGGGGGCGAGTGGGGCGAGTGGGGCCAGCGCGGCGCAGCGCGCCATTGCCGCAAGCGGCGAACACAGCGCTCAGCCCCGCGCGTCAGGCAAAAGCACCGCCGGATTCGCGGTCGCCGGCCACGTTTCGATCGTCAACGCCAAGCCCGGCGCGATCGACCAGAACCTGCTGCCGCTGATCGATGCCAACGCCGACGTGCGGCTCGACGCCCAGACGCAGCGCATCTCGAACCTGAACGTGCGCCTCGTGAAGAGCGCCACGCTCACCGGCGGCGGCGCGCTGAGCGGCAAGCACGGGCAGTTCGATCTGCAGGTCGCCGGGCTCGACCTGAATGCATTGCAGGCAACGGTGCGGCCTACGCAGCTTTCCGGTCCAATCAGTGTTCGTCTGAACGACGACGTGCAGAGTGTCACGCTCGATCTCGCGGACCCGAAAGCGGCGCTGCGCGCCCAAGGCAAGATTACCTTCGATCCCGCGCGGATGAGCTTCAACGACGTGCGCATCACGTCGGGCAAAGGCCGCATCGATCTCTCCGGCGCGCTCAAGCACGACGCGAATTCCACCTACAACCTGAAAGCGCAACTGACCGATTTCGATCCGTTGACGCTGACTTCGCAGATGCCGTCGCGCACGCCGGTGGCCGGCCCGGCACCGGCGGCGAGCAGTGCCGGAAAGAGCGGAACCGCGCAGGCCACGGCGCAAGCCGGCAGCACGGCTGGCGCAAAGAGCGCGGCGCCCGCCGACAAAGCCGCCGCCGCCGTGAAAAACACCGCGAAGGCAGCGGTCAGAACCGAAGTGGCCCAGCGCAAAACGCCGGCGCCGAAACGCGGCGCGCCGCCTGCCCGCAAGATCGAGGCGCGCGTGAACGGCACGCTCAGCGCGGCCGGCATGCTCGGCCCGGTCTTCACGACCAAGGCCGACTTCAAGCTCGGTCCGAGCGTGTACGACGGCCTGCCGCTGACCGGTAGCGGCACCGTCCAACTGGCGGGCTCGCGAATCCTGCCGAGCCGCGCGAACCTCTCGGTGGCGGGCAACCAGGTGGATGTGCAAGGCAGCTTCGGCGCGCGTGGCGACCGGCTGAAGTTTCGCGTCGATGCGCCGGAACTGGAGCGCCTCGGCTTCGGTCTGGCGGGGCTCGTCGCTGCCGATGGCGACATCACCGGCTCGTTCGCGCATCCGAATGTGGTGCTGAACTACAAGGCGGACAGCGTGGTGTTCAGCAGCAACCGCATCGGTCATGCGGAAGGCCACGCGGAACTGCGCGACGGCGCGAACGGCGCGCTCGTCTTTACCACCGACGCACGCAATGTCAGCGCGGGCGGCGTCGATCTGAGCACGCTCACGGCGCGCTTGTCCGGCACGCGCGCCAATCACACGCTCGAGGCGGCGGCCACCGGCAAGCTGCAGGACCGTCCGCTCGATCTCACGCTCGCCGCCAACGGCAAGCTGACCGAAGCGCGCGAAGGCACGCGCTGGGACGGCACGGTCACCCGCTTGCAGAATCGCGGCACGCCGTCGTTCAATCTGGAGTCGCCGCTCGCCGTCAGCGCCGGGCCGCAGCACCTGACGCTCGGCGCGACGAGGCTCACGCTCGAAGGCGCGGTGCTGAGCCTGAAAACGTTCGCCTTCGACCACGGCAAGATTCAGTCGGCGGGCAGCCTGACTGACATTTCGGCCGTGCGCCTTCAGGATCTGCGGCGCCAGATCACCGGCGAGCCGCCGATCGTCAAAACCGACCTGGTGTTCGACGGCGACTGGGACTTCACGCTCGGCAGCACGGCGAGCGGCCACATCCAGCTGAAGCGCCGTAGCGGCGACGTTACGGTCGAGATCGGCCGGGGCCTCGCTTCCCTGGGCATTTCGGATATCAGCGCGCGCGCTGAGTTCAGCGGCGGCAACCGGCTCAACGCCACGGTGCATGCGCAGGCAAGCCGCATCGGCGTGATCGACGCCGACGCGCACACCACGTTGGTCATGCGCGACGGCTTCCTGACCGTCAACGAAGAGGGCGCGCTTACCGGCAATGTGAATGCCAATGTGCCGTCGCTGAAAACGACCGGCGGCCTGTTCGGTCCGAGCTATCTGCTCGACGGCCACCTCGCGCTCAAGCTCGCGCTCGGCGGCACGGTCGCCAAACCGAACCTGACCGGCTCGCTGCTCGGCGACGGAATTTCCGCGACGATGGTCGACCAGGGCGTGCAATTAAAGGATGGCGTGGTGCGTATCGCGCTCTCGCAGAATCTGGTCGACTTCCAGCAGGTCGAGTTTCACGGCGCGAGCGGCACGTTGCGCGCCACCGGGCGCGTGCGTCTGGACGGTGCCCAGCCGGACCTGACCGCGAGCATCGTCGCGGACAAGCTCGAATTGTTCGCGGCGCCGGACCGTAACCTGTCGCTGTCGGGCAGCGCGACCGTGGCGAACGGCGGGACGCTGGGCGGCATGGAGATCAACGGCAAATTCGTGGTCGATCACGCGTTGTTCGACATGCCGGAGCAGTCCGCGCCGAAGCTCGGCGACGACGTGGTGGTGGTGCGCCCCGACGGTTCGGTGGCGGGCGAGCGGCCGCGGCCCGTGGCGGGCACCAACAAGCCGATCGGCCCGTTCGCGCCGCGCGCCAATATTGACATCAACCTGGGCAACAGCTTCCGCTTCCGCGGTCAGGGCGCGGATCTGGGCCTGAGCGGTACGATCACCGCCATGAGCGCGCCGAATTTGCCGCTGCGCGCAGTGGGGAACGTGCGTGTCACGCCTGGTTCGACCTATACCGCGTTCGGCCGCAAGCTCAATATCGAAAACGGCTTCTTCACGTTCAACGGTCCGGTGGCCAATCCCGGCATCAACATCCTCGCCATGCGCCGCAATCAGCAGGTCGAGGCGGGCGTGCAGGTCACGGGCACGGTTCAATTCCCGACCGCGAAGCTGGTGTCCGAACCGAACGTGCCGGATAACGAAAAGCTCTCGTGGCTGCTGTTCGGTCATGGCACGGATCAGGGCAACAACCTGGGTCAACAGAGCACCATGACGACGGCGCTCGCGTTGCTCGGCAGCGCGAGCGGCAAGCGGATCGCGCAGACTTTCGGGCTCGACGAGTTCTCCATTGGGCGAAGCGAAGTCGGACTGACCGATCCGCAGGTGGTGATGGTGTCGAAGGCGATCAACGAGTGGCTCGTGATCGGCTACGAACAGGGGCTGCAGTCGGCGAGCAATGCGATCAAGGCGACCGTCAACCTGACGCGGTACTGGTCGGTTGCGGCTTATGGCGGCACGTTCGACGGCCTCGATCTGCTCTACACGCGGCGCTTCGACCGGATCCACTGGTGATGCGCGCGATGCGGGCTTGAATCTGCGCGGCCAGGCAAAAAAGGCACCGCAAAAAAAGTACGGCAAAAAAACGGCACAGCAAAAAAACGGCACGCCTTTTAGAGCGTGCCGTTTTTATTCGCGCCTGCAGCGCAAGCCGCCGCGCGTTTTGTTTCTTTACTTCACGCGCATGCCCGGCTTCGCGCCGCTATCCGGCTCGAGCACGTAAAGACCCGGTTCGGCTTTCTCGTCGGTGGCGGAGGCGGCCAGCACCATGCCTTCGGACATGCCGAACTTCATCTTGCGCGGCGCGAGATTGGCGACCATGACCGTGAGCTTGCCGACCAGTTGCTCCGGCTGATACGCCGACTTGATGCCCGAAAACACGTTGCGGGTCTTCTCTTCGCCGACGTCGAGCGTGAGTTGCAGCAGTTTGTCCGAACCTTCCACCGCCTTGCAGTCGACGATCTTCGCAATGCGCAAATCGATCTTCGCGAAGTCGTCGATCGAGATGACGCCGGGTGTTTCGTCTTTCTCGGCGGCGGCTGCTTTTGCTGCCTTCGACTTGCCCTTGGCGTCGGCCGGCGCGGCTGCTTCCGGCGTGGCTTGCAGCGAGTCGCGATTGGCGGCGAGCAGCGCTTCGATCTGCTTCGGATCGACGCGCGTCATCAGATGCTTGTACGCGTTGATTGGCCGGGTGGAACTGAGCGGCACGTTGGCGTCCGCCCAAACCAGCGGTTCGATGGCGAGGAAGCCTTCGACCGCTTCGGCGAGCTTCGGCAGCACCGGCTTCAGCGCCAGCGACAGCAGGCGGAACGCTTCTATGCTCACGCTGCACGTTTCATGCAGCGCGACGCCGTTCGCCGGGTCTTTGGCCTGATCCCACGGCTTGGCGGTGTCGACGTACGCGTTCACGGCGTCGGCCAGTTCCATAGTCTGACGCAGCGCGCGGTTGTACTCGCGGGCTTCGTAGTTCGCGGCGATTTGCGGCACGGCGGCGCGCAGCGAAGTGAGCAGCGGATGCTGCATCGCACTGTCCTGCACGCGGCCGTCGAAGCGCTTGATCAGGAAGCCGGCGGCGCGGCTCGCGATGTTCACGTATTTGCCGACCAGATCGCTATTGACGCGCGCCTGGAAGTCGTCGAGGTTCAGGTCGAGGTCTTCCATCGTGCTGTTCAGCTTGGCCGCGAAGTAATAGCGCAGCCATTCCGGATTCAGGCCCGTCTCGATCAGACTCTGCGCGGTGATGAAGGTGCCGCGCGACTTCGACATCTTCGCGCCGTCCACGGTCAGGAAGCCGTGCGCGAACACGTTGGTTGGCGTGCGGTGGCCCGAAAATTCGAGCATGGCCGGCCAGAACAGCGTATGGAAATACAGAATGTCCTTGCCGATGAAGTGATACTGCTCGGCCTTCGAACCCTTGCGAACCCACGCGTCGAAATCGAGGCCGCGTTTTTCGGCGAGGTTCTTGAAGCTCGCGTAATAGCCGACCGGCGCGTCCAGCCACACATAGAAATACTTGCCCGGCGCACCCGGAATTTCGAAACCGAAATACGGCGCGTCGCGCGAGATGTCCCAGTCGGCGAGCTTGGCTTCGCCGGCGTCGCCGAGCCATTCGCGCATCTTGTTGGTGGCTTCCGGCTGCGCCAGACCGCCCACCCATGCGCGCAGGAAATTCTCGCAACGCGGATCGGAGAGACGGAAGAAGTAGTGCGTCGAGGTCTTGCGAATCGGCGTGGCGCCCGAGACGACCGAGTACGGATTGATCAGTTCGGTGGGCAGATAAGTCGAACCGCATACTTCACAGCTGTCGCCGTACTGGTCTTTCGCGCCGCATTTCGGGCATTCGCCCTTGATGAAGCGATCCGGCAGGAACATTTCCTTGACCGGGTCATACGCCTGTTCGATGTCGCGCGCGTCGATCAGGCCTGCTTCCTTGAGCGCCAGATAGACGTTTTCGCTGAGAACGCGGTTCTCTTCGGAGTCGGTCGAATAGTAATTGTCGAACGAAATCCCGAAGCTGTCGAAGTCGCGCTTGTGTTCCTGCCAGACGCGGTCGATCAGCTGCTTCGGCGTGAGACCTTCTTTCTCCGCGCGCAACATGACGGGCGTGCCGTGCGTGTCGTCGGCGCCCACGTAGTAGACCTCGTGCCCGTGCATTCGCAACGTCCGGACCCAGATGTCCGTCTGGATATATTCGACCAGATGGCCAATATGGATTTGCCCGTTCGCATAGGGAAGGGCCGACGTGACGAGAATCTGGCGACGGCCTGACGGCGCGCCTGCGGAGAGATCGGTTGCGGGTGCTGACATAAGGATGGTGGGAGCCTGCGGTGGGACGAAACGTTGATTCTAGCAGGGCAGGCGCCCGGCGCGGGGCGGGCCGCGTGGGGCGGTGTGTCCCCGAGGGAACTCACGTGGTGTGTAAACCGAGCGCCCAAAAAAAACCGGGGCTATTAACCCCGGAGCAACAACGACAAGAGGAGAATGGTGACGCGGCGGCATCGCCAGCCACGTACCGTAAAGACAGACAGCGGATTTTCCGCAGAGTTCGAAATTTTTTTCGTTCTCGTGCGAGATTCCTGTTCTCCGCCTTTCACGGCTTTCTAAAGCATCACAATCGGCATCACGATCGCCGGCGATGCAGTTGCGGCGACCGGCTTTCTCAATCTCCCCTGGTTCTGTCTTTATTGCGTGGTGTGCTGAGCCGTTGCGCGCAGATAGATCTCCACGCGGCGGTTCGCTGCACGGCCGGCTTCGGTGTTGTTGTCGGCGATCGGCTGGGTTTGGCCCATGCCTTGTGCCGACAGGCGCTGCGGCGCGACGCCGCGCTGGCCCAGGTAGCCCGTCACGCTTTCTGCGCGGTTGACCGACAGCGTCTGGTTGTACGCCGGCTGGCCCGTGCTGTCCGTGTGGCCGACCACCTGAGCGATCAGTTCCGGGTTCTGTTGCATGGTCTGCGCCAGTTGGTCCAGCACCGGCGCGAACGACGGCTTGACTGCGTAGCTATTGGTGTCGAACGTGACCGAGCTTGGAATGTTCAGCTTGAGCGAGCCGTCCGGCTGTTCGGTGATCTGCGTGCCGGTGCCCTTCGTGGCGCCCGACAGCTTGTTGTGAATGGCCTGCCAGTTATAACCGGTGATGCCGCCCACCGCTGCGCCGACGCCCGCGCCGATCGCCGCGCCCTTGCCGCCGCCGAAGATTGCGCCCAGCGCCGCACCGGTGCCGGCGCCGACGCCAGTACCTACGGCTGTGTTGGTGCCCTGTTGGGTGGCGCAACCTGCCAGCAACGAACCGGCAACGGCAAAGACGGCCAGGCGAGTCATGATTTTTGCATTCATTTTTGATTCCTCTTGAGTGAAGCTAGTCAGGCGGAAAAGGCGGCGACAAGCGACAAATCTATACGGTGAGCATGACGGCGGTAAAGCCGTCGGCTCGATAATACGAGAAGTCCTACGCCTTATTCAGCCTCGGTCCGACAGTGAAGAAGGGTCTTCCGGCAGGGCGTGGCGCCAACCACTACAATAATGGCTGAAGCACGCAGCGATGCGGCCCCATTGCGTTCCGCCTGCCCGAAGGGTGCCCGGCACGCCGGGTTTTCGCAATGCTGTCTAACAATTTCTTTCAAATTCCGGCGCGTGGCGGAGGCTTCGATTCCGCTACGCCGCAAGTGTTCCCCACGGAGTCTCAATGAGTATCGATCGGGCTTTGGTCGACGCTGCCCTCGCGGCCGTCGCCGACCCCAACACCGGCCGACCGTACGCGGCGGCCAAAAATATCAAGAACGTCGCGGTGCAGGATGCCACGGTCAGCGTCGATGTGGTACTCGGCTATCCGGCCATGCGCCAATTCGACGCCATCCGCGCGCAATTCTCCGACGCGCTGCGCGCCGTGCCCGGTGTGGCCGACGCGCGTGTCCAGGTGTCGCAGCACATCGCGGCGCATACCGTGCAGCGCGGCGTGAAACTGTTGCCGAACGTCAAGAATATCGTCGCGGTGGCGTCGGGCAAGGGCGGCGTCGGCAAGAGCACGACGGCCGTGAATCTCGCACTGGCGCTGGCAAGCGAAGGCGCCTCCATCGGCATTCTCGACGCGGACATCTACGGCCCGTCGCTGCCGATGATGCTGGGTATCGTCGGCCGCCCCGAGTCGCCGGACGAAAAGTCGATGAACCCGATGACCGGCCACGGCCTGCAGGCCAACTCGATCGGTTTCCTGATCGAGCAGGACAACCCGATGGTGTGGCGCGGCCCGATGGCCACTTCCGCGTTGGAACAGCTGCTGCGGCAGACCAACTGGCACGATCTCGACTACCTGATCGTCGACATGCCGCCGGGCACAGGCGACATTCAGCTGACCCTGTCGCAACGCGTGCCGGTGACGGGCGCCGTGATCGTCACGACGCCGCAGGACATCGCGCTGCTCGACGCGAAGAAGGGTCTCAAGATGTTCGAGAAGGTCGGCATTCCGATTCTCGGCATTGTCGAGAACATGGGCACGCATATCTGCTCGAACTGCGGCCATGAAGAGCATATCTTCGGCGCCGGCGGCGGCGAGCGCATGGGCAAGGAATACGGCGTCGACGTGCTCGGCAGCCTGCCGCTCGACATCGGGATCCGCGAGCAGGCCGACTCGGGCAAACCGACCGTGGTGGCGGACCCGGAGGGGCGTATCGCCGAGATTTACCGGTCGATCGCACGCAAGGTGGCGATTCATATCGCCGAGCGGGCTCGCGACATGACGTCGAAGTTTCCGAACATCGTCGTCCAGAACACCTGAGAAAACGCCGGGCCGCCCCAAGTTTTCTCACCCCCCTCGGGGGGCTGGCGCGTAGCGACAGATTGGGGGGCGCTCCTGGAACGCCGGGCCGCCCCAAGTTTTCTCACCCCCTCGGGGGCCGGCGCGTAACGACAGGTTGGGGCCGTTCCTGACAGCCGTCCGGACAAGGGGTCAAGGCGTCTTTTTGCGCCTGGTCTCGCGGTATCATGTCGACTTCACAAGTTCGGCTCGGCGGCCGCAGGGGCGGCCGCCAGGCCGGCAAGAGGATCGCATGGGAAAACGAATCGACGGGCAGGCGGTGCATGCGTTCATCGTCCTGGCTGCCACCAGTGTGCTGTTATGCGGCTGTAGCGCGTTCCTGAGACCGCAGGAAAAACGTGCCGACGCTCAGTTGCTGCCCACCGTGGGCAATCAGGCGCGCGGCCTCGTCACGTTCATCGAGCGCTCGGACGGCGTGCAGGTCACCTACAATCTCGCGGGCATGCCGCCCAATAGCGACCACGCGCTGCAAGTGCACGAGCGCGGCGACTGCAACGCCGCCGACGGTTCCAGCGCGGGCCAGGTGTTCTCGCCAGCCGCGGAGCGGCTGAAAACCGGCGCGCGGGTCGAAGGCGATCTCGGCAACATTCACGCGGATGCGAACGGCGTGGCCACGGGCTTCATCGTCGCGCCGGACGTTTCGCTCGACGGCATCCGCTCGGTATTGCAGCGCGCGGTGGTGCTGCATCACGACGCGACTGATCCGTACGCCTACCCGCAGCATGGCGCAGGCCCCGCGCTCGCATGCGGAGTGATCCGCCAATGAGCGGCGCGCGCACCGCGTGTTCGCGGGCGAAGCAGCTCGCCGGCATTCGGCCAGGCGGCGTTCAGCAAGGGGCAGGTCACAGGACCGTTCTCAACCCTACCTGCGGCAGCATGCTCACGATCGCGTAAAATAAGCGCCTTTCGTTCGGCTGCCTCTTCAGCGCGACCGTTCCGCCTTATGGGCGGGGCACTCAGTCAAAGGGGCATAGGGCGCCCGAACGGCGTGCCGCCTGTCCCGCACCCCGAAGTCAGCGCAACGCAGGCGTGCAGTTAACCAAAAGTGACCCGGCACTTACCGGGTCGTAATCCGTCACACCCCTGTCATTCACGTCGAGCAGCGTTCACCTATGACTATCAAATCCGACAAGTGGATCCGGCGCATGGCCGAGTCGCACAAGATGATCGAGCCGTTCGCGCCCGATCAGGTTCGCGTCTCCGAAGACGGCCGGAAGATTGTCAGCTACGGCACGTCGAGCTATGGCTACGACATCCGCTGCGCCGACGAATTCAAGATCTTCACGAACATCAACTCGACCATCGTCGATCCGAAGAATTTCGACGAGAAATCGTTTGTCGACTTCAAGGGCGATGTCTGCATCATCCCGCCGAATTCGTTCGCGCTTGCGCGCACCGTCGAGTATTTCCGCATTCCGCGCAGCGTCCTGACCGTGTGTCTGGGCAAGTCCACGTATGCGCGTTGCGGGATCATCGTCAACGTGACGCCGTTCGAACCGGAATGGGAAGGCCACGTCACGCTCGAATTCTCGAATACGACACCTTTGCCTGCGAAAATCTACGCGAACGAAGGCGTCGCCCAGGTGCTGTTTTTCGAAAGCGACGAGATTTGTGAAACGTCGTACGCGGATCGCGGCGGCAAATATCAAGGTCAGCACGGCGTCACGTTGCCGAGAACGTGACGGCCGCAGCGTACTGAACCACCAGGCATACCGGGTGACCGCTGCAATTGACAGAATGCAGCGGTCGTTCTTTTTGGAGAATCGCCCATGAAGTTTCGTTTTCCCGTCGTCATCATCGACGAAGATTTCCGCTCCGAGAACATCTCGGGTTCCGGCATCCGGGCTCTGGCCGAAGCTATCGAGAAAGAAGGCGCGGAAGTGCTCGGGTTGACGAGCTACGGCGATCTGACCTCGTTCGCGCAGCAGTCGAGCCGCGCCTCGTGCTTCATCCTCTCGATCGACGACGACGAACTGCTGCCGTACGTCGATAACGTCGTGGTGGAAGGCGAGACGCCGGAACTGGCCGCCGCGATCGTCGCGCTGCGCGCGTTCGTGACCGAAGTGCGCCGCCGCAACGCCGACATTCCGATCTTCCTGTACGGCGAAACGCGCACCTCGCGCCACCTGCCGAACGACATCCTGCGCGAACTGCACGGCTTCATCCACATGTTCGAGGACACGCCGGAGTTCGTCGCGCGCCATATCATCCGCGAGACCAAGGTGTATCTGGATTCGCTCGCGCCGCCGTTCTTCAAGGAACTGGTGCAGTACGCGGACGAAGGCTCGTACTCGTGGCACTGTCCGGGCCACTCGGGCGGCGTCGCGTTCCTGAAGAGCCCGCTCGGCCAGATGTTCCACCAGTTCTTCGGCGAGAACATGCTGCGCGCGGACGTGTGCAATGCCGTCGACGAACTCGGCCAGTTGCTGGACCATACCGGTCCGGTGGCGGCTTCCGAACGCAACGCGGCGCGCATCTTCAGCGCGGACCACGTGTTCTTCGTGACCAACGGCACGTCCACGTCGAACAAGATCGTCTGGCACGGTACGGTAGCGCCCGGCGACATCGTGCTGGTGGACCGCAACTGCCACAAGTCGATCCTGCACGCGATCACCATGACCGGCTCGATTCCGGTGTTCCTCACGCCGACGCGCAACAACTTCGGCATCATCGGTCCGATTCCGCGCAGCGAGTTCGAGCCGGAAAACATCAAGAAGAAGATTCTGGCGAACCCGTTCGCCCGCGAAGCGCTCGCGAAGAATCCGGAGCTCAAGCCGCGCATCCTGACCATTACGCAAAGTACCTACGACGGCGTGATCTACAACGTCGAGATGATCAAGGAAATGCTGGGCGACTGGCTCGACACGCTGCACTTCGACGAAGCCTGGCTGCCGCACGCGGAATTCCACGAGTTCTATCAGGACATGCACGCAATCGGCGCGGGGCGTCCGCGCATCGGCGCGATGGTGTTCGCCACGCACTCCACGCACAAGCTGCTGGCCGGCATTTCGCAGGCTTCGCAGATCGTCGTGCAGGATTCGAAGAACAGCCGCTTCGACAAGCATCGTTTCAATGAAGCGTATCTGATGCACACGTCGACCAGCCCGCAGTACGCGATCATCGCCTCGTGCGACGTGGCCGCGGCGATGATGGAAGCGCCGGGCGGCACCGCGCTCGTCGAAGAGTCGATCGCGGAGGCGTTGGACTTCCGCCGCGCAATGAGCAAGGTCGACGCCGAATATGGCGACGACTGGTTCTTCAAGGTGTGGGGCCCGGATCAGTTCGCCGAAGAAGGCATCGGCTCGCGCGAAGACTGGATGCTGCGTCCGAACGATCCGTGGCACGGTTTCGGACCGCTCGCAGACGGCTTCAACATGCTCGACCCGATCAAGGCAACGATCGTCACGCCGGGTCTGGATATGGACGGCGGCTTCGGCGAGTCGGGTATTCCGGCCGCGATCGTCACGAAGTATCTGGCCGAGCACGGCATCATCGTCGAGAAGACCGGGCTGTATTCGTTCTTCATCATGTTCACGATCGGCATCACCAAGGGCCGCTGGAACTCGATGGTCACCGAACTCCAGCAGTTCAAGGACGACTACGACAACAACCAGCCGCTGTGGCGCGTGCTGCCCGAGTTCGTCTCGCATCATCCGATGTACGAGCGCGTCGGCCTGCGCGATCTGTGCGAGCAGATTCACAGTGTCTACCGCGCGAACGACATTGCGCGCCTGACGACCGAGATGTACCTGTCGAGCATGGAACCGGCCATGAAGCCTTCGGATGCGTTCGCCAAGCTCGCGCACCGCGAGATCGACCGCGTGCCTATCGACGAACTGGAAGGCCGCGTCACGTCGATCCTGCTGACGCCGTATCCGCCGGGTATTCCGTTGCTGATTCCGGGCGAACGCTTCAACAGGACCATCGTCAACTATCTGCGTTTTGCGCGCGAGTTCAACGAGCGCTTCCCGGGTTTCCACACGGACATCCACGGGCTTGTCGGCGAAACGATCAACGGGCGCATCGAATACTTCGTCGATTGCGTTCGCGGCTGACGATGCGGCGAGCGAAGTCCCCGTTGGGCGCCGGCGGCCCGCAGCGGGCGTTCTGTGCGCTGGCGCTGGCCGCGGCAGCGGTGTTCGGCGCGGCGTCGTTGCCGGCGCATGCCGAAGTCGCCGCCGCCGATCCGATCGACGCGTCGATGCGCGCTTGCCTCGCGCGCAGCGACATGTCGTCGACAGTGGGGCAGGTGCAGTGCATGGACAACGCGCGGATCGGCTGGAGGACCGCGCTGGACAACGCGTGGCAGCAGCTTCAGCAGAAGGTGCCGCCCGCGCAGCGCAAGCAGTGGGAAAAGAGCCAGGCGAGCTGGCAGGCGTCGCGCGATGCCGAGAAGCCGTTGCTCGCTGCGGTGTTCGCCACCACGCGCGGTTCCATGTACGTGCTCGCCGAAGCCGACATGCAGTTGCAGCCCGTACGCGACCGGGCGCTCGCGCTGCGCAGCGCGGTCGCGAAGGCGAGCGCCGGCGGCGATCCGCCGCGCCGGGTGCGCGCCTGCCGCGCGGACGCGCAGTGCGAACACGCCATGTTCGATCTGAACCGCTACTACCGCCGCCTGCAGTCGAAGATGCCGGTACGCACGCGCCCGACGCTGGCGCGCGCGCAGAAGGCGTGGACCGTGTACCTGAACGCCACGACGCCGGTTATCGACGAGCGCGGCCGCATCGATATCATCGGCGCGCGGGTGGCGACGCTCAAGCGTTTGTCGGAAACCGTCGGCAATAGTTGAGCGTGCGGTAAGCGGCGTGCTTCGGGCGAAGCACGCTCAATTGAGTATGTAGCCTTCCGCTTCCGGGCTCGGCAGCGGCAGAGCCGGTTCGCCGAGCAGGTCGCGCATGGCGTCCTCGATCACCATCGACATCGTGTGAAGCGCCAGGTCGTTGTCGTCGGTGCCGAAAGGCTCTTCGATCTGCGACGCGATGGCTTCGTGCGCCATGAACGTGTACGCCACGAACACCGCGAAAACGGGCGTAAAGATGCCGATGCTGTCCACCAGTCCGAACGGCAAGGACGCGCAGAAGAAGTACACCGTGCGGTGAATCATCACCGAATACGCGAACGGCAGCGGCGTCGAAACAATGCGCTCGCAGCCGCCGATCACATCCGAAATGCCATTCAGATTCCGGTCGAAGGCGATGACCGCCATCGGATCGATTGCGCCTGCCCGGGCGTGGCGTTGCACCCATTCGCCGAGATAGAGCATCAAGGTGGCCGGCTTGTACCGCGACGCCATGACGCGCTCGAAGAGGGCTTGCGGCAGACGTGCGGCGAGGTCTTCGCGCGGGTCGCTCTTGCGAAGCTGATGACGCAGCGCGTGAGGAAGGGCGCCGAGCGCCGTGAAAAGTTCCCTGACGTCTTCTTTCGGCAATGGCCGGACCGGCAACGTGAGCACCTGGCGAGTAAGCGAGCGCGACTCGTTGAGCAACTGGCCCCAGAGCTTGCGGGCTTCCCACCAGCGGTCGTAACTGGCGTTGTTCCTGAAGCCGAGAAACACCGCGAGCGCAATGCCTATCAGGGAGAAGGGCGCCGTGGTGTTGAGATTCAGCGAGATCGGCAGAAGGTGGTCGTGGGCCGCCACGGCTACGATCGAAATGCAGAAGATCAGGAAGAGCCGCGGGAGCAATTGCGGAAGGACTGAGCCTCGCCAGGCGAGCAGCATGCGAAACCAATGGAGATGCGGGCGGATGATCATTGGGGGTGGTTTTCTTGCCTGAAGCAGCGGGGGTTCTATTATCGCTTTTTTGTGTTTTTGATCTCGCCGCTCAAACTCCCAGACAAACCGCCCCGGCCGCAACGATCACGCACGCGAGCCAGCGCTTTGCGCTCACCGCTTCCCGCAGAAACACGCGCCCGATCAGCACCGCGAACACCACGCTGGTCTCGCGCAACGCCGATACCGCGCCCATCGCGCCCGACTGCATCGCCCAGATCACGATGCCGTACGCCGCGATCGACACCAGGCCGCCGACGAGCGACGAACCCACTGCGATTGGCGCCGCCCGTACCGGTGTCCACAGCGCCGCGAGTCCGCGCATCGCGACGAACAGCAGCGGCATCAGCCAGTAGAACAGGAACATCCACGCCGTGTAGGTGAGCGCCCGGCCTTCGGATAAGCGCACGCCGATGCCGTCGATCACGGTATAGAGCGCGATCGTCGCCCCGGTCGTCAGCGCGGCCAGCGCACCCGCGCGCGATACGCGCCCGCCTTGCAGCGCGATCGCGATGATGCCGCCCGATATCATCGCAATCCCGAGCGCGTGCAAGGCGCCGATCGCCTCATGCGCGAAAAGCGCGGCGCCGAGCGTGACGAGCAGGGGCGATGAGCCGCGCGCGATCGGATACGCTTGGGCCAGATCGCTGCGGCGGTATGCCCGCACGAGGGTCATGTTGTAGACGATATGCAGGAGCCCCGAGACGACGATATACGGCCACGCCGCGCCGGTCGGCCACGGCGTGAACATGACCACGAAGCTGGAGACCGTTGCGATGGCGATGCTCATCCACGTCATGGACAGGAAACGGTCGCGGTTGCCGTGAAGCATTGCGTTCCAACTCGCGTGGAGCAGGGCTGCAAGCAGAACGAGACCGCCGGTATAACTGAGCATGGGCTCTGGGCCGGAAAGGGTGTGGAAAATTACGCTTCGCGCGTGCACGCCGCCCATCGGCGCTGCAAGCAGGATATCTATCTTGTCGCTCGCTAACAAACGAGTTAAATTGGGTGCTCGCGTTAGATAAACTCTTGTGAATGAAACGGGTATTGCCCCCGCTCAATGCATTGCGAGCCTTCGAGGCCGCAGGCCGACTCGGCAGCTTCAAGGAAGCGGCGGCCGAATTGCACGTGACTCACGGGGCGGTGAGTCAGCAGGTGCGCCTGCTCGAGGAATGGCTAGGCGCACCGCTATTCGAACGGCACAACCGGCGCGTGGTGCTCACCGCGGCGGCGAAGGCCTATCTGGGAGAAATCGGTCCCCTGTTCGAGCAGTTGTCGCAGGCAACCGCGAGATATGGTTTTCCGGAGACGGTCTCCCGCACACTCTCCGTGAATGCGCCTGCCACCTTCACATTGCGCTGGCTGGTGCCGAGACTGGCGAAGTTCCGCGCAGTGCATCCGGACGTGGACGTGAAGGTGGAGACGTCGAACGAGTCGGCGGAGAGTCTGAAAGATATCTATGACATCGTTATCCGGGGTGGTCCGGACACGTTCTACGGCTACTCGATGCGGCCTTTCCTGTCCGAGGAGCGGCTGCCGGTCTGTAGTCCGGCGCTATTGCAGCGACTGCCGCTTCGCACACCCGACGATATGCAGGAGCACACGCTGCTGCACACGTCGAGCCTTCCGCGTCTGTGGCCGGACTGGCTGGCGAGCGCGAAAATTCCCGCACTCAGGCCGGCTGCCGCTCTGACCTTCGACCATTTTTATCTGACGTTGCAAGCCGCCATCGACGGGATAGGCATCGCAATGGGGCCGACCGCGCTGGTATCCGACGATCTCGCGGCCGGCCGGCTTGTCGCGCCGTTCGCCGGCCCTCGTCTGCCGTCGCGGAGCTATTGCACTTATGTTCCGGAGGGGAAGTCCGCGGATGACCTGGTCGTGCTGTTCCGCTCCTGGCTCGAACGCGAGGGGATGTGCTCACGAGCGGAGACGAACCTCTGACCGGAAACGCAGCCCTGCGTCGCGACAGCAGGATTGCCCGAGCAGCCGGACACGGCGTGGCCCCGAGCGTCAGGTAAGAGCGCTGCTGGCCGCGGCCGCACGGCCGCGCAACCAGTTGATGCTCGCGAAGAGCAGCACGGCGAATACGATCAGCATCGTTGCCACGGCGAGAATCGAAGGGTCGATCGAATCGCGAATGCCGCTCCACATCTGCCGCGGCACGGTGGTTTGATCCGGGCCGCCAATGAACAGAATGACGATCACTTCGTCGAACGAAGTCGCGAATGCGAAGACGCTGCCGGTGGCGACAGCGGGCATGATGAGCGGCAGCGTGACGCGCCGGAACGTGACCCAAGGCGCTGCGCCTAGCCCGGAAGCGGCGCGCAACAGGCTTTGATCGAACGAAAGCAGCGACGCCGTCACGGTGATCACCACGAACGGCGTGCCGAGCGCCGCGTGCGCGAGCACCACGCCGGGATACGAGTTCACGAGGCCGAGCGGCGCGAAGATCAGATAGAAGCCCGCGGCGACGACCACGATCGGCACGATCATCGGCGAAATGATGATCGGCATGATCAGCGAGCGCAGCGGAAACTGCGCGCGCGAAAGGCCCAGCGCGGCGAGCGTGCCCAGACACGTGGCGATCAGTGTGGATGCCGCGCCGATGCCGATGCTGTTCAAAAGCGACCGTTGCCAGTCCGCGCTCGTCAGCGCCTGCTCATACCAGCGAAAAGAAAAGCCCTGCATCGGGTACGAGAAATACGAGCCCGAATTGAATGAGAGCGGGATGATCGCGAGAATCGGCGCGATCAGAAAGAAAAGCACGACCGCCGTATGCAGCCGCACCCAGCGCGTGGCGATGCGTTCCGTCAGCACCTTGTTGCGTTGTTCTTGCATGTCGTTCCTTCGTCGTATGCGCGTGTTTCGACCGAGGCTCAACCGAAGCGCAAGCGGTCGATACCGACGATGCGGTTGAACAGGAAATAGAAGATCGCCGTGAAGATCACGAGGTAGGCCGAGAGTGCGCCGGCGAGCCCCCAGTTGAGCTGCGTATTGGTCTGTATCGCGATGAGCTGGCTGATCATCTCGTCGCCTGCGCCGCCGAGCAGCGCGGGCGTGATGTAGTAGCCGAGCGCGAGCACGAATACGAGGAAGCAGCCTGCGCCCACGCCCGGCAGCGTCTGCGGAATGTAGACGCGCACGAACGCGGTGAACGGATGCGCCCCGAGCGATTGCGCGGCCCGCACGTAGACGGGCGATACGCTTTTCATCACCGAGTAGATGGCGAGAATCATGTACGGCAGGAGCACGTGCGTCATGCCGATGAGCACACCCGTGCGGTTGAAGATGAGCGGCAGCGGATGCGTGGCGAGCCCGAGACCCGTCAGCAGACTGTTGATGACGCCGCCCGGTTGCAGCAAAACGTACCATGCAGTCGTGCGTACGAGCAGCGAGGTCCAGAATGGCACGATCACGAACAGCATCAGGCGGTTGCTGCTTTTCGCGGGCAAGTTCGCGAGCAGCCATGCAACCGGATAGCCGAGCACGAGGCACAGCAGCGTGACCGTGGCGCTGATCGAGATCGTGCGCGCAAAGGCCTGCCGATAGATCGACGCATTGTCCGGCACGAACGCGACCGAGCCTTGCTGCGTGACTTGCGCATCGACGGCGGCGAGCAGATAGTCCGGCGTTGGCGACGCGGCGGCGCGCTTCAGCAGGCGCCAGATTTCCGGCGAATTCCAGCGTTCGTCGAGTTCGATGAGCGCCGGTTTCCATGCGGGCGGCGCATCGGCGGGAAGTTGGCGCGCGGTGCGCATCAACAGGCTGCGGAACTCGGCCTGGTCAAAGTTCAGCCGCCGCGCGACGGTGCCGAGCTGTCCGCTCTGCTGCGCCTCGCGGAGCCCCGCGGCGAGCAGGGCGAACATGGGCTCGTCCGGCACGCCGCGGCCGTCCCACGCGTCGAGCGCGCGCGTGAGCGCCGGCATGCCGTTGGACATCTCGTGGTTCTGCACGCTGCGCGCGAGCAGCAGCGCGATTGGTGCGATGAACGTCGAAACGAGGAACACGATCAGCGGCAGCGCGAGCAACAGTGCCCGCACCGACGCGCGGCGGCGCGCCTTCTGAAATGACGCGCCGCCGTCGGCTCTCGTCGGAGAGCCGACGGCTGTGGCGCGGGCCGAAGCGGGCATGCTGGTAGTCACGTTGGGCTCTCGTCGGACGATGGGGTTACTGCGTCAGCCACACCTGGAAGCGCTTGTTGATCTGGTCCGCGTTGTCGGCCCAGAAGGTTGCGTTGATCTGCAACGCGCGCTTGAAGTTCTGCGGTGACGTCGGCAGATCGGCGAGCCGCTGCTTGTCGACGAGCGCGATCGCGTCCTTGCGCGGCGGCGCATAGGCGATGTATTTCGACAGGTCCGCATATGCCTTCGGCTGCGACGCCGAGACGATGAACTTCGCGGCGTCGTCGGCATGTTTCGCGCCGGTCGGCACGCCCCACCAGTCGAAGTCGTAGACCTGTGCGTCCCAGACGGCCTTGAACGGCTTGTTGTCCTTCTTCGCAGCGTCGTCGATGCGGCCGTTGTAGGCCTGCGTCATCACGACCGCGCCGTCCGCGAGTAGTTGCGGCGCCTGCGCGCCCGACTCCCACCACACAATGCTCTTCTTGATCGTGTCGAGTTTCTTGAATGCGCGATCCACGCCGGCGGGCGTGCCGAGTACTTTGTAGACATCCTTGGGATCGACGCCGTCGGCGATCAGCGCCCATTCCATCGACACCTTCGGCGACTTGCGCAGACCGCGCTTGCCGGGGAATTTCTGCAGATCGAAGAAGTCGTTGACGGTGGTCGGCGCGGTCTTGAGCTTGCTGGCATCGTAGGCGTAGACCGTGGACCAGACCATGCTCGCGACCGCGCAATCGCTGATCGAGCCGGGGATGAAGTCGCTCGTCTTGCCGAGCGACTTCTTGTCGAATTTCTGCAGGAGGCCTTCGTCGCAGGCGGTGATCGCGTCGTTTGTTTCGAGGTCGATCAGGTCCCACGTGGTGTTCTTCGCCTGCTCCATCGCGGAGAGCTTGGCGAGGCCGCCGTCATACGATTCGGTCGAAAAGCCGATGCCGGTAGCCTGCGTGAACGGCTCGAAATAGGCCTTCTTCGCGGCCGCTTCATACGCGCCGCCGAAGGTCACGACGGAGAGCGTCTCCGCTGCCTGGGAGGCCGCGGCGGTGAACGCGAGCACGGCGAGTGCGGCGCATTGTGCTTTGAGGTTGTTGCGCATATCAGTTGGCTCCTGCGGCTGCTGTAGTGATGATGGAAGGTGAAGGCGGTGTGGATACCTGGAGCGCGGGCGCGCTGCGTGGCGAGCTCGCCGCGAGAATCTTGCAGTCGTCGTGGCGCCACGCGATTTCGATCTCGCTGCCAGGCGAGGGCAGCGCGTGGCGCTGCGTGTTGGGCACTTTTACGACGATGGAATCGCGCGAGCCGAGCTTCAGGTGCACGCGATGATGGTCGCCGCAATACACCAGTTCCTCGACGCGCGCGCGTACCACGTTGCTGTGCTCATCGACCTGAATGCCTTCCGCGCTCGGGATATGCGCGCGTTCGGGGCGCAACGCGAGCATCGCTTCGTCGTCCGCGCGCAGGCCGGGTTCGCAACGGCCGCGAATCACGCTGCCGTCCGACAGCGTGAGCGTCGCCCAGTCGTCGCTCACATTGACGACGCGCCCGGTCAGCCCATTGTTCTCGCCGACGAAATTAGCGACGAAGGCGTTCTGCGCGTTCTCATAGAGTTCGCTCGGCGTGGCGGCCTGCTGGATACGGCCATCCGAGAACACGGCCACGCGATCGGACATGGTCAGCGCTTCGGCCTGATCGTGCGTCACATAGACGATCGTGAGCGACAGTTCGCGATGCAGGCGCATGATTTCGTATTGCATGGTTTCGCGCAGGCGCTTGTCGAGCGCGCCGAGCGGCTCGTCCATCAACACGACGCTCGGCTCGAACACGAGTGCGCGGGCGAGCGCCACGCGCTGCTGCTGGCCGCCCGAGAGTTGCACGGGGCGCCGGTTCGCCAGATGCGGCAACTCGATCATGTCGAGTGCGCGTTTTACGCGCGTCTTCTGCTCGGCGCGGCTTACGTGGCGAACGGAGAGCGGAAACGCGACGTTCTCCGCAATCGTCAGATGCGGAAAGAGCGCGTAGTTCTGAAACACCATGCCGATGTCGCGTTGATGCGGCGGCTTGTCGTCGAGCCGGCGGCCGTCGAGACGGATCTCGCCGTGCGTGGGCGATTCGAACCCCGCGAGCATCATGAGCGTCGTCGTCTTGCCCGAGCCGGACGGACCGAGCAGCGACAGGAATTCTCCCTTGCGCACGTCGAGGTTCAAATCGTCGACGACATATTGCGTGCCGTCGTACGTTTTGCTCACGCCCGAGAACGAAATGAAGGAAGGGTTTGACATCGTAATTGCGTCCTGTCGATGAAGCGGGTTCAATGCGTGCCGAGCTTGGTCGCGGCGATTTTGCTCACAAGGTAGCGCGCGAAGTCGTAGTTCGGGCGTTCGAGATGGCTCAGGTGGCCGGGCCGCGCGAGCGGCGCGTGTACGCCGCGAAAGACTGCTTCCACGCCGCGTTTGTCTTCCGCGTTCACTTCGTCGAGCAGTTTCTTCAGCGTCGTCATGTGCGCGTTGGCCTCGGGATCCGCGATGAACTCCGGCGCAAGCCCGCCGCCGAAGCGGATATGCACGCGTCCCACACCTTGAGGCTGCAACACCAGATACCAGAAGTAACCCGGTGTGAGCGTGACGAGATGCGTCGGATAGATTGCGAGCAGTGCCGTAGTTTTGCGCCAGTGTCCCGTGAGACGCGTGTTATCCGGATGCGCATTGCCGATCGGCAAGCTCGCTTCCTTCGTGATCCAGTGATAGTTGAAGGCGGGATAGCCCGGCGGGCATTCCATTTCCTCAAGCCGCGAATGCGGCCCTACCGTCGCGCGATGCAGCATCGGCAGGTGATAGCTCTCCATGAAGTTTTCCGCGAGGATCTTCCAGTTCGTGTCCCACACGTGCTCTTCATAGAAGGTTTCAATGTAGTCCGACATACCGTATGCGCCGACCAGCTCGCTCAAGCTGGCGAGCTGCAAGTGAACGGGCGGCGCGTTTTCGTCGAGAGTCACGTAGAGCCAGCCTTGCCATTCTTCGCAGCGTACGGCGGGCAGCTTGTAGGCCTCCTTGCAGAAGCCTTCTTGTCGATCCATCAGCGGCGCGCCTTGCAGCGCACCGTCCAGCGAATAGTTCCACGCGTGATAGGGGCACACGACGCGACGCACATTGCCGCGCCCTTCGAGCAGTACCGACATGCGATGCAGGCACACATTCGACATTGCCTTGAGTTGCATCTGTTCGTCGCGCAAGATGACGATGGGTTGCGCGCCAATACGCGTCGTCAGGTAATCGCCGGGTACTTTGAGCGCACTGGCGCGGCCGACGCATTGCCATTCGCGCTCGAAGATTGCGCGCTCTTCCAGTGTGAGAAATTCGGGCGACGTATAGACACCGGGCGGCATTGCATGCGCGTCGCTGAAGGGTCGCTCGCAACCCGTCTGCAACTCGTCGACAAGCGCTTGCACTGCAATCGTCCTTGCCGGGTTGGTCATGGTGTCCTCCTGGATTCATCGCGGTAAGAGCGCGCCAGCACGAGGCTTGCTAGTGCAGCGCTCAACATGGACACCAATCTATCAAGCCAAATTGCAAGCCAAAATATTGTTTTCAGATACAGATCAAAGTTTTTACCTATGCAAGGTGCACCGGCTCGAAACGGGCGAGCACGCTTTGCCGATCAATCGTCGAGATGCAGCCGCCGGATATACGTCTCGCAGAACGACGCGAAGCGATGCACCACCTGGCGTGGTTTCATCGTGCGCGATTGCGCGATGCCGAGCATCGTCGCGTTGACATTGTCTTTGAAGCGTTTAATGACGAACTCTTCTCCATCCACGGTGCGATTCGATTTGAGTGGGAAGTTGAGCAGGCTATAGCCGAGGCCGTTGGCCACCATGCCGCGCACAACTTCCGGCTGCGACGAACGGAACGCGGGCACGGGGCGGTTGCCCACCGCATCGAAGAGCGCGGCGAAATACTCGCGACTGTGCGGCAGATCGAGCATCACATACGGCTCGGGCAGAAGGTCTGCGAGCGATACCTTGCGGGCACGCGCGAGGCGGTGCGTTCTCGGCAGGATCGCGTAGGGCGGCAGCGAGAGCAGCGGCGTGAACGCAATATCCTCCGTCAAATCGAGGCTATAGGTGAGGGCGATGTCGAGCGAGCCGTCGTGCAGGCCGCGCAACAGCCCATCCTGATGCGCCTCGACAGTGCGGAACGAGATACCCGTGTGCTCGGCCGTGAAGCGGCTGATGAGCCGCGGCATGAGCGGCGGCGCGAGCGAGACGAGGCAGCCGAGCGCGATGGCGCCTGTCATGCCGCCGTCCATTTCCTTGGCGGCCATCTGCAGTTCTTCCGCGATCTTCAGCAGATTGCGCGCTTGCCCGAGCAGATCGCGCCCCGCTTGCGTGAGCGAGAGACCGCTCGCGTGATGCCGTATGAAGAGTTGCACGCCGAACGACACTTCGAGGTCCGCAAGCGCTGTCGAGATCGACGGCTGCGAGATGTGCAGACGCTTCGCGGCGGCCGTGAAAGACAGCGCTTCCGCGGTGACCACGAAATAACGCAACTGGCGCAGCGAGTAGCGCAGGGGGTGGCTCTCCATCGACTTATGCTCCCTGTTCGAGGCCTTCAATGGATGGGATTGTGGGGTGGTCAAAAAGGCATGCATAGGAAAATCCGATGCTATGCATTTTTTAAATATATTTTTCAGATTCCGGCCGGGCGCGTAGATTTTCACGAGCACGAACGGCCCAAGGCGGCACGCGCCACCGCAAAACACGACTGGGTCCGCCACGGTTGCGAGCGTTCGAAGGCCGCGAAGCCGCAACCGAATCGAAACATTCCGTCTTTCAGAAGGACACAGCCATGACAGTGGAAACAACGTCAATCGATACGCTGGTGGTCGGCGCCGGCCAGGCCGGCGTCGCCATGAGCGAACACCTGAGCAGGCTCGGCGTGCCGCACCTCGTCCTCGAGCGCGCCCGTATCGCCGAGCGCTGGCGCACGGGACGTTGGGATTCGCTGGTTGCCAACGGCCCCGCATGGCACGATCGTTTCCCCAATCTCGAGTTTGCCGATGTCGACCCGGACGCTTTCGCGCCGAAAGAGCAGGTCGCGGACTATTTCGTCGCTTATGCGAAGAAATTCGATGCGCCGATCCGCACCGGCGTGGAAGTGAAGAATGTCGTGCGCAATGCAGGGCGGCAGGGCTTCACGATCGAAACGTCGGAGGGCACGATCGAGGCCAATCGCGTGGTGGTCGCGACCGGACCTTTCCAGCGCCCGGTCATTCCGCCGATCGCGCCGCAAGATTCGAGTCTCACGCAGATTCATTCCGCCGACTATCGCAATCCGGGGCAATTGCCCGAAGGGGGCGTGCTGGTCATAGGCGGCGGATCGTCGGGCGTGCAGATCGCTGACGAGTTGCAACGTGCGGGCAGGCGCGTTTATCTGTCGGTCGGCGCGCATGACCGTCCGCCGCGCGCTTATCGCGGCCGAGACTTCTGCTGGTGGCTGGGCGTGCTCGGCGAATGGGACGCGGAGGTCATGAAACCCGGCAGGGAACACGTCACCATTGCGGTGAGCGGCGCGCGTGGCGGCCATACGGTGGACTTCAGGCGTCTCGCGAATCAGGGCATCACGCTGGTCGGATTGACGAAATCGTTCGACAACGGCGTGGCGATCTTCGAAACGAATCTCGCGGAGAACATCGCGCGCGGCGACGAGAACTATCTGTCGCTGCTGGACGCCGCCGATGCCTATGCTGCCCGCAATGGCCTCGATCTTCCGGAGGAACCCGAAGCCCGCATCATTCCTGCTGATCCCGAGTGCGTGACGCAGCCGTTGCACGATCTCGATCTGGCGAAAGCCGGCGTGACGTCGATTGTCTGGGCGACCGGCTATGCACTCGATTTCAGCTGGTTGAACGTCGACGCTTTCGATGAAAAGGGTAAGCCGAAACATCAACGCGGCGTGGCAAAAGAGCCCGGCATCTATTTCCTCGGTTTGCCCTGGCTGTCGCGCCGCGGTTCCGCGTTTATCTGGGGCGTGTGGCACGACGCGAAGCACATTGCCGATCACATCGTCACGCAGCGCAAATATCTTGCCTATTACGACGACTCGCAACGCCATGCACAGGGCGGCAGCGAGGAAAGCACCGGCAACACGTCCCACGATTCACGCGTTCACAAAGTCAGCGAGTTGGGCGTGAATTGATGTGTATGCTTCTTTAATCCGCGATCCGTATCCGTTTCTCCCTAGCATTGAGGTGCATTGATGAGCCAACCCACGCACACCCGTATCCGCATGTTCAACACGAAGGATACGTATCCGAACCAGACGCTCGACAACGATCTTTGTCAGGCCGTGCGCGCCGGCAATACCGTTTATGTGCGCGGTCAGGTGGGCACGGATTTCGAAGGCCGCCTGGTCGGCCTCGGTGATCCGCGCGCCCAGGCCGAGCAGGCAATGAAGAACGTCAAACAGTTGCTCGCGGAAGCGGGCAGCGATTTGTCGCACGTCGTCAAGACCACGACGTTTCTGACCGACATCCGCTACCGCGAGCCGGTCTATCAGGAAGTCGGCAAGTGGTTGAAGGGCGTGTTTCCTATTTCCACCGGCCTGGTGGTGGTCGCGCTCGGTCAGCCGCAGTGGTTGATGGAGATCGATGTCGTCGCGGTCATTCCGGATGGATGGACGCCGCCGACGGCCTAAGGAGCGGGACATGACATTCTCTATCGTCGGACGTTGTCCCGAATCCGGGCAGCTTGGAATCGCTATCAGTTCGTCCAGCATCGCGGTGGGCGCCCGGTGCCCGTGGGTTCGCGCAGGCGTGGGCGCGGTGGCGACGCAGAACGTCACGCTGCCAGCGCTCGGCCCGCAGATTCTCGATCTTCTGGAGAACGGACAATCCGATCCGGCCGCTGCGCTGGAGCGCGCGCTTGGCGCGAACGAATGGAGCGAGTACCGGCAGGTGACGGTGATCGATAGCCAGGGCCGCACAGCTTTCTTCAGCGGCAAGGAAGCGTTGGGCACGTATCACGCCGTGGCCGGCAAGCAATGTGTGGCCGCGGGCAACATGCTCGCCGGCGTCGAAGTAATCGAGGCGATGGTTCCGGCGTTCGAGCAGGCAACGGGCACGCTCGCCGATCGCTTGCTAGCGGCCATGCATGCCGCAATGGCGGCCGGCGGCGAAGCCGGGCCCGTGCATTCGGCGGCGCTCAGTATTGTGGGCGAACCGAGTTGGCCGATCGTCGATTTGCGGGTCGATTGGGCGGATGACGATCCCCTCGGCCAGCTCGACCATCTATGGCAGGCATATCGGCCGCAGATGCAGGATTACGTGACCCGGGCGCTGAATCCGACTGCCGCGCCCAGCTACGGAGTGCCAGGCGATGAATGACCGATCCAGCCGGGCGCTGCTGGAACAACTGATCGGCTTCGCCACGGTCAGCCGCGAGTCCAATCTGGACATGATCGAATTCATTCGGGATTACCTCGGGGAACTCGGAGTCGAGAGCGAGTTGTTCTACAACGCCGAGCGCACCAAGGCGAATCTGTTCGCGACCATCGGTCCGCGTGAGCGTGGCGGTATCGTGCTGTCCGGTCACACCGACGTGGTGCCGGTCGAAGGCCAGGCGTGGACCGTCGACGCATTCTGCCTTACCGAACGCGACGGGCGGCTCTATGGCCGCGGCACGGCCGACATGAAGGGCTTCATCGCTTCGGTGCTGGCGGCAGTGCCTGTGTTTCTTGAGCGCGAACTGAAGCTGCCGGTCCATCTCGCCTTTTCGTACGACGAGGAAGTGGGATGCCTCGGCGTGCGGCCCATGCTGGCGGAACTGGAGCGGCGCCCGCATAAGCCGACTCTGTGCCTGATCGGCGAGCCGACCGAACTCAAGCCGGTGCTGGGTCACAAGGGCAAGCTGGCGATGCGTTGTCACGTGAAAGGCGCGGCTTGCCATTCGGCTTATGCGCCGTACGGCGTCAATGCCATTCAATACGCGGCGCGCATGATCGGCCATCTGGAAGAGATTGGCGAGCAGTTGGCGCGGCCCGAGCATCACGACGAGCGATTCGATCCGCCGTTCTCGACCGTGCAGACGGGCGTGATCAAAGGCGGCCGTGCGCTCAACATCGTGCCGGCCGAATGCGAATTCGACTTCGAAGTGCGGGCGCTGCCCGGCTATAACGCCCACGAGGTAGCCGACGAGTTGCAGACCTACGCCGAAGCCGAATTGCTGCCGAAGATGCGCGCCGTGAAGTCCGATACCGACATCCGTTTTCAGTCGCTCTCCACCTATCCGGGATTGGCCACTTCGCCCGATAGCGAAGCGGCGCGTCTGCTGGCGCTGCTCAGCGGTTCCACTGAGTTCGGCACGGTTGCGTTCGGCACCGAGGGCGGGCTCTTCGATCAGGCTGGCATTCCCACGGTGGTCTGCGGGCCGGGGAGCATGGACCAGGGGCATAAGCCCGACGAGTTTGTCACCGTCGAGCAATTGCGCCGTTGCGACGCGATGCTGATTCGTCTCGCGGACTATCTGTCGGCCGAGGTTGCTTGAGGTTCTGTCCAGGGCCAGTGGAGCAACCGGACCGAAAAATGAGCTGCGACGGTATCTGTCCGCGGAGCATGGGTACTCCCGGCGGGCAGAGGCCCGATCATTTCTTTGCCGGCCGTTGCTGCGACTTCTTGCTAGCGCTCGTATCGTCCGTCTCGCGCAGCGCCGCGTTGGCCGTGACCAATAATGCTGCGTCGTGGTTACGCAGCGCCTCGTCCACTGCGTCGAATGCCTTCTTTAGCTCCTTCTGCCCAGGCTTCGTGGCATTGCCGCCTTGCGAAATGGCATCGGCTTCCTTTTTCAATCGTCTTACGAGTTTCGCAGCAAACCGGCTGTCTAGCGACCTGTTCTCGACGAACGCCTTGATCTGAGCCGTCAACGCTATCAAAGCCTGTTCAGTTGTTTCATTCGAGTCGCCGGCGTCGTCGGAAAACGATTTCTTGCTCATCAAAACTCTCCAAATTGTGTTTGCTCTCGACGAGCAGGGCAACGCGAAAGCGTAAATTCGCGAGCTGGAATGCGCCGGCATGCCAGCCGTCGCTTGCGCGAAGACATGGAGTACAGGGGCGAATGGGGCGTGTGATTACTGAGGAGCCTTCATGGCGCGTTTTTTACTTATATCAGAACTGCGAGCGCACGAGTGCACAGTTCGTCTTCCAGTCTATAGGTAGTCTGCTGCGTCGCAATAGAGGGCGTGGTAAAAATGTCGAATGGTTGGATGTCACAATTTTGAAAAATATTCGCCTGTGCGATTATGGATCGACCAGCTTTTGATCTGAAGATCATGATCCACGGGGACTCCATGAGTAGCCATGTGCTCATTTGGGCGGCGGTGCCGCACAACAGTGACGGCGTCGTCTTCCAGGTTCGTATTGCCCACGGACTTCAACGTTTCCACGTGTCGCGCCGCGTGCTCGAGGACGTGTTCGACCTGGAGTCGCCGGCTTCGGATGCGACCCAGCTCGAACTCTTCTATACGTTTCTGGAACGTATTCTGGTTCTGGCCGGCAAGAAACGCTCGATTGCCCGCTCGGGCACGGTTGCACTTCAGGCAACGGACTTCATTCCACGGGACAAAAAGGAAAGTGGGTCGAATCTACAGGCAAGCGCATTGCAACTCTGAATCGGTTCACGCGATGTCGCGATGAGTCGTCCATTAGCCTTCCATTAGCTGTCCCAGATGACCGCCGGTATGGCGAATAAGTGCTGCAATCTGGAAAGGTCTGTTACACGGCGTAGATAAATCGCCGTGAGCGGGTTCGCGCAAAAGCTGTTGTAAACCTCTCTGACCACGCTCGGCAGTAGCGTGCGATCCACGGGACGCTCAAGCGCAAAGCGCCGTCCAGAAAGGGTTTGCGCGGTAACTCCCGTGTCTGGCTAAATGTTCAGTACACCATTCTATCCACCCGAGCCGACTCTCCCGTTAATTCGCCAATAACACAATCGACGATTTCTATATAACAAGAGATCATTTCCGCTACAGCGGACAGACTTCTAGCATCGACTCCCTCTAATGGCATATCCCGCAATATCAACATCTTTCCGGAGTCAACCTTGACCAAGAAGCTTGTCTTGGGCGCTACTGTCGCGGCGAGTCTGATCGCTCCGCTCGCGCATGCCCAGAATTCAGTCACACTCTACGGCCTGATCGACGCCGGACTCATGTACACGAATAACGTCAAGAAAGGGTCTTCCCAAGGCTCTCTCATTCAGGCGACGAGCGGCAACATCAACGGGAGTCAGTTCGGCGTGCGCGGCAACGAGGATCTCGGCGGCGGACTTCATGCAGTCTTCGTGCTCGAGAACGGGTTCAACATCCAGAATGGCAAGCTCGGGCAGAACAACCGTCTGTTCGGCCGCCAGGCTTACGTTGGTATCGACAGTGCCCAATACGGGACGCTGACGCTTGGCCGCCAGTACGACTCGGGTGTCGACTTCGTGGCGCCGTTATCCGAAGTGGCTTCGTCGTTCGGAAAGACAGGCTTCTCGCACCCATTCGACAACGATAATCTGGACTACTCTGTCCGCATCAACAACGCTGTCAAGTTCAATAGCCACAGCATTGCAGGTTTGAAGTTTGGAGGACTTTATGCGTTCTCCAACAGCACGGACTTCAGTTCGAATCGCGTATACAGCGTTGGGGCAAGCTACGGGCAGGGGCCGTTAAACCTGGCGGCCAGCTACCTGCAGATCAATGGATCGAACAGCGCGAATACCTCCGGCGCAATCGACACCGCCGAATCGACAGCAAACGGCACGGGCGGATTCCAGCTCGGCGCGGACGTGCAGCGCGTGGCCGCCGCCGGCGTGAACTACGCGTTTGGCCCCGCTGTGCTCGGCTTTGTGTATTCGCATAGCCAGTATCAAGGTACGAAGTCATTTGGGTCGGCTGGCGGCACGGTGCGCTTCGACAATTTCGAAGTGAACGGCCGTTATGCGCTGACGCCGGCTCTGAAGGCGGGCATCGCTTACGTCTACACGGACGGCCATGTGAGTCACACGACGACCTACGGCGCAGACCCCAAATGGAATCAGGTTAATGCGCAACTGATCTATTCGCTTTCAAAGCGAACCGATGTCTACGCGGAAGGCATGTATCAGCACGTGAGCGGCAAGCAGTACGTTGCGTTTGTCAACACATCGGGCGGCGCGTCGTCGAGTGCCAACCAGGTGGTCGGAACCGTTGGATTACGGACCCGGTTTTAAACTATAAGGCTCGTCGACCGTTCTCCGTCAACGCGAGACACGAGACACGAGGCCTGGCGCTCGGCGGCGGCTTCCGGCCGCCACCGAGCGCCTTTCGCCGACGCGACTCTTCGAATCAGGCGCAGTGCACCTGCGTCTCTCACCGCCAGGGCGCCATCGCCTGGAACACACCGTCACGCCTGACCAGTGCGTGTAACAGCGCCGCTGCCAGATGAAGCACGATCAGCGCAAAGAAGCACAGCGCGAGGGCCCGGTGCGCGTTCCATAGCAACGTGTGCAACCCGTTGCTATGCGGCAGGATGGATGGCAAGTGCACCCCGAACACCACGACGGGATAGTCCGCGGCCGACAGCATGCCCCATCCGATCAGCGGAAGTCCGATCATCAGCAGATAGAACGCAAGATGCGACAGGTGGGCGGCGAGTTTCATCGGTTCCGGCATCGATGCCGGCAGCGGCGGCGCGCCGCGCGTCAACCTGAGCACGAGGCGAATCACCGCCAGCACGAGAATCACGATACCGAGCGGCTTGTGGATGGACACCAGCGAAAGATAGTCCGGGCGAATGGTGGACACCATTCCGACACCGATGAACAGCATCGCCAGAATGCAAATCGCCATGAGCCAGTGAAGGGCGCGCTGCAGCGGCGTGAAGCGATCGTGGGTCGGGGTCATGGCGTGGCTCCTTCCGCCGGATGGTGCGGATAGTCCTTATCCTCGGCGGTCCGCCGATTGAACGACACGGAATAGGCGGCTGAGCGCGCGGCGGGAAACGGGTCGTCCGAAACATGCATGCCTGGCGGCAGCACGGTGGGATCGAAGTTGAGATCGCGACACGGCCCGTCAGCCTCGGGCTCGATCGCGTTGACCACCAGCGTCCCCGCCTCGACCTTGCGCCGATCCTCCGGCCAGGCTTTGCTGGGGTCGGCGGTCGGGTCGCCGGGATTGGCGACCGTGACGACCAAAGTCCATCGTTGCGGTCCGCTTTGCACCCGCTGCGTAATATCCGCGGCGAGGAAGTCGGCGGCACGTGCTTTCAACTGGTCGGCGGGTACGGCCTCGGGCTGCGCGGCGGGCACGAAGGACCAGCGCACCGCCTGGTCCTCTCCCGCGGCATTGGTGAAAATGAAGCTATTGAGGCTGTTGTACCGTTCCTGTGCATACGAGCCCGTCCATGGCGCGCTGCCGGCCCACGCGACAAAAGCGCCGAACTCCGGGTGCGCAGCGGCAAAGTTCTTCATGGCGTCCGGGTCGGTCTTGTCGGCCGACGCCTCGAGCAGAGCGTAGAAGGCCTGCGGCGTGGCGACCGGGAAGACGGGGGCGTCGATCATCGCCGAGCGCCATTCGCTTCTGTCCGGCGCGACGATACGCAGACTCAGGCCGCGTACCCGCACCGTGGCGTCCGGGGCCTTGGGGTCCGCCGTGGCGAGGTTGAAACGCCCCGTGACCGGATACGAGCCAGGCGCGAACATCGGCGCCCTGGACAGGGCCGCGGCCGCGCCATTCGATTCGAAGTTGCCGGTAAAGCAGATGCCCTTGGCATGATTGCGCCGGAAGCCGAGCGCCGCGCCGCCCGGCGGCGCCAGGCCGTTGACGATCTTTGCCGGCGTCAGGCGCCCTGGCGAAAGCCAGCCGGCCGTATAGGCGAAGGCCGCGACCAGCGCGGCCACGATGACTGCAATCAGAAGCAGCGAACGGACTGCGGACGTACTGGATGTCGGTCTGTCGGCCATCGATCTCTCCCGATCAATGATTCGGCTGAATGGAAATCTAGCAGGGTGGCGACAATAGTGCCATTGATTGATCAATCGTGCCTGGTCGCTGCCAGGCGTCGTAATGCGCGAACTCCTGGTGCGGGGTCGCCATGTGCCTTTGGTTCTGCACGCTCAAGGGAACGCCGAAAAAACTTCAAGGAAAGGCCGGCGCCGCGGGCAAGACAACTTCCGCCGCGGCGCAGCCCATTCCCCAACATCAATCCCGCGCCGAAGAAGCCGCGCCGTGGCTTAGCCAATCCAGCACGGCGGTCGCATCGTCGTCCGCGCCTTGCCGCGCCCTGGCGACCGTCTCCGCCACGTCGGCGCTCGGCACCGCACGACGGATCGCCACCCCGACCGCAAGAATATCGATCATCACCAGATGCAGAATCCGCGAAATCATCGACAACTGCGACTCGCGAATTTCGATGTGATCGGTTTCGAGCGCAACCGTGGCCCGCTTGGCCAAAGGCGTATTGCTCGACGTGATCGCGATCACCTTGGCGCCGGCCTGCATCGCTACATCCAGCACGCGCAGCAGTTCAGGCGCGCGCCCCGATTTGGACACCGCCACGATCACATCGCCCTTGCCGAGCAATGCCGCCGACGCCGCCTGCATGTACAGATCGCCGTACGCAATCGTCGGAATGCCGAAACGGAAGAACTTGTAGTGCGCGTCCTGCGCGACGATGTTCGAATTGCCGAGGCCATAGAACTCGATGCGCCGCGCGCCGTTCAGCAGATCGATGGCCCGCTCTACGTGCTCGAAGTTCAGATGCTCGCGCAACTGCAGGATCGCCGACACGGTGTTGTCCAGCACCTTCGCGCCGAAGTCCGTGGCCGTGTCGCCCAGATGCACCTGGCTGTGGCTCACCGGAATCGTGCCGGTCAAGCCCGTTGCCAGCTTCAGCTTGAAATCGGACAAGCCCTGGCAGCCGAGCGAACGGCAGAAGCGGATCACGGTAGGCTGACTCACGTCGGCCTTGCGCGCGATATCGACGATCGGATCGTTGATGATCGAACGCGGGTGATTCAGCGCGAGATCGGCCACGCGGCGTTCGGCTGGCGTCAACGCATCGCGCATCTGGCGAATCCGCTCGAACACTGCCGATGAACTGCCGCCCGCGCGGTTCGACAACTGTTCGGCGAGAATTGCCGAGACGCCGAGGAAGGCGGGATATTCGGCGGTAATCACATACGTCGGCACATTCTGCAGGTACGCCTCGAAGCGGCCCTTGGCTTCGAAGCGCTTGCGAAAAGACGAGCGGGCGAAGAGCTCGCCAAGCCGCGGCACCACGCCGCCGCCGATATAGATGCCGCCCAATGCGCCGAGCGTCACCGCGATATTGCCGGCGAAGGTGCCGAGAATGCCGCAGAACACGTCGACGGATTCGGCCGCGAGCGGCTCGCCTTCCATCGCGCGCTTGACGATCTCGATCGTATCGACGTTGGCCGCCACGCGCTTCTTGTCGCGGCCCGCGAGCGCGCGGTAGATCACTTCGATGCCCGGACCCGCGGCCACGCGTTCGAACGACACGTGCGACCACTTCTTGCGCGCGTATTGCAGCACGATGTCTTCGCGTTCGTCGGCCGGCGCGAAGGTGGCGTGGCCGCCCTCGCTGCCGAGCGCGATCCAGCGGTCGTCGGCGGGAATCAGGCCGGACACGCCCATGCCGGTGCCCGGCCCGAGCAGGCCGATCACGCTGTTCGGCCGGCGCGTGCCGCCGCCCACCTGCACGCGTTGCGCGTCGGTGAGGCCGGGCAGTGCCATGGCCAGCGCGGTGAAGTCGTTCACCACCAGCAGCGTGTCGAAACCGAGCGCGCGGCGCGTGGCTTCGATCGAAAAGCTCCAGTCGTGGTTCGTCATGCTTACCTGATCGCCGTCGACCGGGTTCGCAATCGCGATCGCCGCGTGATTCACGCGGCCGATCTTGGTGTCCTTCAGATACCTCTTGATGACTTCGGCAACACCCGGATAGTCCGCGCACGGATAGACCTTCACCGAGCCGATTTCGCCCGGACTCGCCTCCAGCGCGAAGCGCGCATTGGTGCCGCCGATATCGGCCAGCAGCCTGGGTCCATCGGCGTGCTGGCCCGCGCCCGGAGCAGCCTTAGTTTGCACACCAGTAGACATCGAGTCTCACTCCCTTGTCGTTTGCCAACTGTGAGATGGCATTTTTTTGTAGCGCAGCGGTGGCGGCATTCAGCACGTCCATCTTGCGCGGTCCTGCAATCAGCAAAAACAGATGCTTCACTTCCTTCAATGCGGACATCGACCAGCTCACGCGCGCATGCGGCGCGCTGCCGGGATGCACGGCAACGAAGCGCTCGGCGGTGGTGATCGCATGATCCCATTCGGGCGAGTCGGCAAAGATCGACGCGGTGTGGCCGTCTTCGCCCATGCCGAGAATCGCGACGTCGGGCACGCTGCTAAAACGCGCGTCGGCATTCAGCGCGGCGACATGCGCGTTGATATCCTGCGTGGTGTCCACGAGCGGCCAGAACGCGGCGTTCTTCGCGGCGTTCTGCAATAGCGTGGCGCGTACCAGTTGCGAGTTGCTCGCGCTGTCCGTTTCGGGCACCCAGCGGTCGTCGACCAGCGTCACGGCAATGCGTGCCCAGTCGAAGGACTGCGTGGACAACGTCTGCAGGAACGGGCGCGGACTGCTGCCGCCGGACACTGCAAGCATTGCCGGGCGCGCGCCGGTGGTGGCACCGGCGGCCTGTGCGGCGAGCGACGCATGCAACGCGTCGCCAACCGCTTTCGCCAACGCGTCGGACTGGGCGCGTTGATCGTCGAAAGCGTGAAGCTCGATCACTTCTCCTCCGTGCTGCTTTCTTGTTGGATCTGCCGAATGTGCCGTCCTGCTCTCACGCGATGCCTGCAAGATGGATGACTTGCAGGCGCCCTCGTGATACCGGCGCCATTCCGTTCAGTTCGTCGGTGGGTCTTACAGGCGCCACGCCATGTTCCGTGGAATACGACGTGGCGCCGCGATTCAATTCTCTTCTTCGAGCCAGCAGGTGCCGTGCTGTGCCAGCATCGCACTCGATGCGGCCGGTCCCCACGTGCCCGAAGCATACGGCTTGGGCGGCTTGTTCGACGCCTTCCATTCGTTCAGGATCGGTTCGACCCAGCGCCAGGCGGCTTCCTGCTCGTCGCGCCGCACAAACAGCGCGAGGCGGCCGTTGATCACGTCGAGCAGCAGACGCTGATACGCTTCCATCTGTCCTTCGCGGAAGAACTGGTCGAACGCGAGGTCGAGGTGGACGCTGGCGAGATTCATGCCTTCGCCGGGCTGCTTCGCGAGACAGTAGAGGCGAATGGTCTCGTTCGGCTGCAGGCGGATCACCAGGCGATTCGCGCCGGCGCGCAGCGCGGAGGCGCCCAGCGCCGAATGCGGCACGGGGCGAAAGTTCACCACGATCTCGGCGACGCGATCGGCCAGCCGCTTGCCGGTGCGCAGGAAAAACGGCACGCCGGCCCAGCGCCAGTTTTCGATCTCGACCTTCAGCGCAACGAAGGTTTCGGTCGTGCTGTCCGGCCTGACGCCAGGCTCCGTTGCGTACGCCGGCACGGAAGTGCCGCGAATCACACCCGAATGATACTGGCCGCGCACGGCCACCTTGCCGATATCGCGCGGATCGATAGGTTTGAGCGCACGCAGCACGCGCAGCTTTTCGTCACGCACCGAATCCGAATCCATGGAATGCGGCGGCTCCATCGCGACGATGGAGAGCAATTGCAGCAAATGGTTCTGCACCATGTCGCGCAGCGCGCCGGTATTGTCGTAGAAGTCGCCGCGCGCTTCCACGCCGAGCTCTTCCGCGATCGTGATCTGAATGCTTTCGACCCACTCCCGGCGCCACAGCGGCTCGAACAGCGCATTGCCGAAGCGCAGCGCCAGCAGATTCTGCACCGGCTCTTTACCGAGGTAGTGGTCGATCCGGTAGATCTGTTCTTCAGCGAAGATTTCGCCGACCGCATCATTAATTGCGTTCGACGACTTGAGGTCGTAGCCGAGCGGCTTTTCCAGCACGATGCGGGCGTTCGCATTCAATCCCACCGACGCGAGCGCGTGGCAGATCGGCACGAACAGCGACGGGCCGGTGGCCAGATAGAACACGCGGATGCCGGGCAGATCCTGAATGGCGTCGCGCAGCAGCGCGAAGTCGTCCGGGTTGCCGAGGTCGATCTTCACGAACTCGATGCGCTTCAGAAAGCTCGCCCATGCCGCTTCGTCCACACCGTTCTTCGACACATGCGGTTTGACGTGCTCGTTCACCCACTGCAGATATTCGCTGCGATCCGCCGCGTGCCGGGCCACCGCGAAGATCTTGCCGCTGTCGGCCAGCATGCCGCCCGCACGATGTGCTTCAAACAGTGCCGGCAGAATCTTGCGCATCGACAGATCGCCGGTTCCGCCGAAGAGAACGAAGGTGAAGCTTGAATCGGTTTGCATGAGTCTCCGTCGATTGTCCTGGGGCCGCGGAAAGTGAGTGGAAGCGCGACCGTAGTCCGATAAAATTTTTTTTGACACTGAATTGTAGTTTAACTACAATCCAAATCAAGAGGTAGCGCTAATTCGATGAAAAAAGCGTGCGCTGTGAGTCAAGATGCGCGTTTTCCCGAATCGGCAGGCGTCCCCTGCATGTTAACGGACATTGCGTGCCGGCACTTGCCAGCATGCCCGGCGGACCTTGCGGAAAGTCGGGCGGTTGAGCGGCCGGCAGGGTCTGCCCCAAGTTGACGTGCAAGGCACCTCGAGTCTGCCGCGCGCGACGCGGGCAGGCAAAAATCAAAAGAGGAGACAGTCAGTTGCATCCCGAACCACTCATCTCTTGAGCTTCCAGCGGCCGGACATCGGTCCGCCGGCACATGCCTCGCGCATGCGCCCGACCGTGCTCGATCGCCCAGTGTTTTGCCTGTTTGAACCAACCACAGCACCCTGGCGACATCAGGGGCCATTTGTTTTTTGTTCAGGTGTCTGGAGGAGATAAGCAATGAAATTTCGCGCGATCATGGGCGCTTTGTGCGCCGCAGGTCTGATGTGTGGCGTCTCGGCGGTGCAGGCTGCCGAGTCGATCGAAGTGTTGCACTGGTGGACCTCGGGCGGCGAATCGAAAGCCGTCGGCGTCCTCAAGGACGACATGACGAAGCAGGGTTACACGTGGAAGGACTTTGCGGTTGCGGGTGGCGCGGGCGCGGCTGCCATGACGGCACTCAAGACGCAGGTGATCTCGGGCAACGCGCCGAGCGCCGCGCAGATCAAGGGTCCGCTGATCCAGGACTGGGCGCAGCAAGGCGTGCTGGTGCCGATCGACGCGGCCGCCGGCGACTGGAAGAAGAACCTGCCGCCGGAAATCGACAAGATCATGCATGCGGACGGTCACTACGTCGCCGCACCGTTCTCGGTGCACCGCGTGAACTGGCTGTACATCAACAAGGCAGCGCTGGACAAGGCGGGCGGCAAGGCGCCGACCACGTGGCCTGAATTCTTCGCCGTCGCGGACAAAATGAAGGCCGCGGGCATCCAGCCGATCGCGATGGGCGGCCAGCCATGGCAAGACCTGACGCTGTGGGAAGACGTCGTGCTGTCGCAAGGCGCGGACTTCTACAAGAAGGCGCTGGTGGACCTCGACGAAAAGACGCTGACCTCGGACAAGATGGTCGGCGTATTCGACACGGTCCGCAAGATTCAGGGTTACTTCGACGCGGGCCGCACGGGCCGTGACTGGAACCTGGCAACGGCGATGGTCATCAACGGCAAGGCCGGCATGCAGTTCATGGGCGACTGGGCGAAGGGCGAATTCGCCAACGCCGGCAAGAAGTCGGGCTCGGACTACATCTGCGCCGCTGTGCCGGGCACGGAAAAGTCGTATACGTTCAACGTCGACTCGTTCGTGTTCTTCCAGCAGAAGGGTGCGAAGGCGGCCACGCCGGGTCAACTCGCACTGGCCAAGACGATCATGTCGCCGGACTTTCAGGAGCAGTTCAGCCTGAACAAGGGTTCCATCCCGGTTCGCCTGGGCGTGTCGATGGCCAAGTTCGACGACTGCGCGAAGAAGTCGTACGCGGATGAACAGGTGGCGATCAAGTCGGGCGGCTATGTGCCTTCGCTGGCACACGGCATGGCGCAACCGGATGCAGCAGCCGGCGCGATCTCGGACGTGGTCACGAAGTTCATGAACTCGCAGCAGGATTCGAAGAGCGCAGTTGCCGCGCTCGCGAAGGCAGCGAAGACCAAGTAGTCGCGTCAAGCGATGCGGCGCGCCCGGCGGTTCAGCAACGGGCGCCGGGCGCGCCCTTCGTGTCGCCGGTTGCCGGGCTGTCTAGCTCGCATCGGCAGGCGGCTTTACCTGGTTTCATAGAGTCACACCTATGCCGTTGCGGCTTCGCGTTTTTCAGCGTGAAGGTGCCGGCGGTACAGTTTCAGCAGGAGTCGAGTAGTGACTGCTTCTATCAGCGGAAACGGGAAACCGGCCACCGCCACCCGCCGCGTGTCGCCCATGGCGGCCCTTGCCGATCGCTGGATTCCGAAGCTGGTGCTCGCACCCAGCGTCGTGATCAGCCTGATCTTCGTGTACGGCTTCATCGCAATCACCGGCTATCTGTCGCTGTCCAATTCGCGGCTGATGCCTCGTTATGAATTTGTCGGTCTCGATCGTTATCGCGAACTGTTCGATAACGACGTGTTCTGGACGTCGGCTGCGAACCTCGGCTGGTTCGGCATCCCGTTCATCGGTATCTGTATCGGCCTGGGTCTGTTTCTCGCGATCCTGCTCGATCAGCAGATCCGCAACGAAGGCGCGCTGCGCGCCGTGTTCCTTTACCCGATGGCGCTGTCGTTCATCGTGACGGGTACGGCGTGGCAATGGATCATGACGCCGAGCATCGGCCTCGAAAAGGTGTTTCACGACTGGGGCTGGACGAGCTTTTCGTTCAGCTGGCTGGGCGACCCGGACAAGGCGATTTTCTGCGTCGTGATCGCGGCCGTGTGGCAGTCCACCGGTTTCGTGATGGCGCTGTTCCTCGCGGGCTTGCGCGGGGTGGACGGGGAAATCTTCAAGGCCGCGCAGATGGATGGCGCGGGCTTGCCCACCATCTATCGCAAGATCGTGATTCCGAGCATGCGCCCGGTGTTCTTCTCCGTGCTGCTGATTCTCTGCCACATCACGATCAAGACGTTCGATCTGGTGGTCGCGTTGACCGCGGGCGGTCCTGGCACGTCTTCGTCGCTGCCGGCCATTTTCATGTACACGTTTTCGTTCAATCGCGGGCAGCTGGGCGTCGGCGCGGCATCGTCGATGATGATGCTCGCCACCGTCGTAGCCGTGCTCGTGCCGCTGATGTATCTGGAATCGAGGAGCACCCGCAATGCAGCCTAAGATGACGATCAGCCGTGCCGTCATTTATGCGGCCTTGATTCTGTTCGCCCTGTATTTCCTGTTTCCGCTGTATGTGATGCTGTCCACGTCGTTCAAGGACATCGACCAGCTGCGCACCGGCAATCTGCTCACGCCGCCCACGCACTGGACCGTCGATCCGTGGATCAAGGCATGGAGCGGTGCCTGCACGGGAGTGCGCTGCGACGGCATGCAGCCCTTCTTCATGAATTCGGTGCGGATGGTGATTCCGGCCGTGCTGATCTCGTCGATCATCGGCGCGTTCAACGGGTATGTGCTCACGCACTGGCGTTTCCGTGGCGCTGACCCGATCTTCACGATGATCCTGGTCGGCTGCTTCATCCCGTTCCAGGCCATCCTTCTGCCGATGGCGCGTTTCGAAGGCTTTCTCGGCCTGTCGAACACGACGACCGGTCTGGTGGTGGTGCACGTGATCTACGGTATCGCCTTCACCACGATGTTCTTCCGCAACTTCTACGTCAGCATTCCGGCCGAGCTCGTGAAGGCGGCGCGTATCGACGGCGCGGGTTTCTTCACGATCTTCACGAAGATTCTGCTGCCGGTCTCGCTGCCGATTTTCATGGTGTGCCTGATCTGGCAATTCACGCAGATCTGGAACGACTTCCTGTTCGGTATCGTGTTCTCCGGTGTCGATTCGATGCCGATCACGGTGGCGCTGAACAACCTCGTAAACACCTCGACCGGCGTGAAGGAATACAACGTGGACATGGCCGGCGCGATCATCGCCGCACTGCCTACGCTGCTGGTCTACATCATCGCCGGGCGCTATTTCGTGCGCGGCCTGACGGCCGGCGCGGTGAAGGGCTAGACGCCAGGCTAAACCATCCGAGCGCGGCGGCGTCTGTTCGATTCGAAGCCGCCGTCACCCGACAAAGTTTTCAAGCTGTACCAGAGACAAGAGGATTCACAGCATGGCAAGCCTTTCCATCCGTGACGTGTACAAGACTTACCCGAACGGGGTGCCGGTTCTGAAGGGTGTCAACATCGACATCGAAGACGGCCAGTTCCTGATTCTCGTCGGCGGTTCGGGCTGCGGGAAATCGACGCTGCTCAACATGATTGCCGGCCTCGAAACCGTGACCAAGGGCGAGATCCAGATCGACGGCAAGACGGTGAACAACCTGTCGCCGAAAGATCGCGACATCGCCATGGTGTTCCAGTCGTACGCGCTGTATCCGTCCATGACGGTGCGCGAGAACATCTCGTTCGGCCTGAACATCCGCAAGGTGCCGAAGCAGGAGCAGGCACAGATCGTCGACCGCGTGTCGAACACGCTGCAGATCACGCACCTGCTCGACCGCAAGCCGGGTCAATTGTCCGGCGGCCAGCGTCAGCGCGTGGCAATGGGCCGTGCGTTGGCGCGCGACCCGGTCATGTTCCTGTTCGACGAACCGCTGTCGAACCTCGACGCGAAGCTGCGTATCGAGATGCGTTCGGAAATCAAGCTGCTGCATCAACGCCTCGGCACGACGATCGTCTACGTGACGCACGATCAGATCGAAGCCATGACGCTCGGCGACCGCATCGCGGTGATGAAAGACGGTATCGTCCAGCAGTTCGGCGCACCACAGGAAATCTACGACTCGCCGTCGAACCTGTTCGTGGCGGGCTTTATCGGCGCGCCGCCGATGAACTTCATCCAGGGCAAGCTGGTCGACCAGGGCGCGGGCGTGGCGCTCGAACTGGATACGGGAGTCGCGCGCACGGCGCTGAACCTGCCGTTCGACTCCGCGAAGGTGAAGTCGCATGTGGGCCGTGACGTGATTCTCGGCCTGCGTCCGGAGCGTATCACCGACGCGCGTGGCGCGCACGGCGACAACGCGAAGCTGCAACCGATCGAAGTGAAGGTCGACGTGATCGAGCCGACCGGCCCGGACACGCTGGTGTTCGCACAGGTCAACGGCAAGCGGATTGTGAGCCGCGTGCACCCGGCTTCGAATCCGCAGCCGCTGACGAACACGACGCTGCTGTTCGATACCTCGAAGGCGGTGCTGTTCGATCCGACCAACGAAGAGCGGATCGCCTGACCGCGAAGTTCGGATTGTGTTTAAAAAAAGCCCCATGTGTTGCAAGACGCATGGGGCTTTTGCTTGTGCGACGTCGCCTCATTGCTCCGCAATATGCAGATCCGGATTGTTCCGCGCCAGCTCGGTTACCCACTCGATGAACGCGCGCAACCGCGAACTCAGATTGCGGCGATGCGCGTAGAGCACCGATAGCGGCGTGCCGGGGCTCGTGTAGGTGGTGAGAATTTCCTTCAGCGCGCCCTGTTTGATCAGATCGGAGACCATGAAGCGCGACGGCTGGATGATGCCGTGACCGAGCACGGCCGCACCGATATACACCGAGCCGTCGTTCACCGCCAGCACGCTCTTCAGCGTGACCTTGGCCAGTTCGCCGTCCACTTCGTATTCGAACGGGAACGTTTTGCCCGTGCGCGCGGACACGTAGTTGACCGCGCGATGTTCGCTCAATGCTTCGAGCGTGGTCGGCTCGCCGTATTTCTCCAGATACGCCGGCGACGCGCACGTGACGATCCGCGCCTGACCGATCCGCCGCGCAACGAGACTCGACTCCTCCGGCGTGCCCATGCGGATCACGCAATCCACGCCGTCCTGAATCAGGTCGATGTTGCGATCGGCGAGGCCGAGCCGCACGTCGATCTCGGGGTACTGCCGGTAGAAGTCGTCGAGCGCGGGCAGCAGCAGCGCGCGGGCCAGCGTGCCGGACGTATCCACGCGGATCGTGCCGGCCGGATTTTCGCGCTTGTTCGACAGCGACGATTCGGCTTCGGCGACTTCGGCGAGGATGCGCACGCAGCGCTCGTAGAACAGCGCGCCGTCTTCGGTGACGCTGACCTGGCGCGTCGAACGGTTCAGCAGACGCACGCCGACGTGTTCCTCCAGCGCCTGGATGGTGCGGCTGACTTTGGCGCGCGGCAGGTCGAGCGACTCGGATACTTTGGTGAAGCTGTTCGCCTCGACCACACGCGTAAATATCTCCATCGCTTCGAAACGGTCCATGTTTTGCCTTGTGAGTGATTGGCGGAAGTAGGTGTCGAAGTGAAGTGTATAGGTTGGAAAAATTGTTGTCCCAAAGGGTAAGAATGGGCGGTTTGCCAGTGCTCGTGTTGAGGTTTGTCCGCAGCCGCAGCCGCCGCCGTGCCGCCGCGCTCAATCCCGGTCCGGCGCGCCGAGGGGGAAAAACGCGCGATACGGGCGCGCTTCGTCCACCGCGCGCGCAAACGACGGCCGCGCCAGCAGCCGCTTCCGGTAGGCGAGCACGTGCGGGAAGGTCGGGCCGATGGCGTGCGTCCAGTCGGCATAGAAGAGGAACGGCGCGGCGCCGCAGTCGGCGAGGCTGAAGGTGTCGCCGGCGGCCCATTCGCGTTCCGCCATCACCTTGTCCAGCCAGCCGTACGCGGTGTCGAGCAGGGCGCGCGCCTCGGCCACCGAGTGCGGATCCCGTTCCGGCCCCGGGCGCAAACTGTCATAGACGATCTTCTGCTGCGGAGTCGAGATGTAATTGTCGAAGAAGCGGTCCATGCTGCGTACTTCGAGCGCGGCGCGCGCGTCGGCCGGCAGGAGCGGCACCGCCCCCGGGTGATAAAGACCCAGATATTCGATGATGATGCTCGACTCCGCCACGGTCCGGGCGCCGTCCACCAGCACCGGAAACCGCCTGATCGGCCAGAGCGCGGCGAATTCGGCCATGATTTGCGGGTCGTCGTGCGCCAGCAGGCGTAGCTCGAATGGCGTGCCGTTTTCGTAGAGCGCGGTCAGAACCTTCTGGCAGTAAGAGGAGAAGGGATGGGCGTAGAGCTTCAGAGGCATCGTGGTCACCTTGGACGGTTGCTAGTGCGGAGTGCGCGGCGGCGCAATGACGGCCAAAGAGGCCGTTTACCTCACGACGAACGGCAGCGGCACAAATCGACGGGCGCCACGATCCGGCCAGTATTGACCAGGAACAGCAACTTGTCATACCTGACGGCGTTGTTCGGCGGCTTCAGGCGTGCCGGCGACCAACAGGTCAGTTTGGAACACGGCGCGCTGCCCGTTCGCGGGCATGCGCCGCACGTGAATGCAAGCTGTGCCGCGCTGGCTAGTGCGGCAAGCGGACATCGAACCTGAACGTCACCAGCCTTGCAAGCAGGATAAAGGCGGTGGCGATCAGCACGCTATAGACCGTGTCGAAGTCGAAGTAATCCAGCAGCACATAAAGCCAGCAGCCGACGAAAGCGCAGGTCGCATAAGGCCGCGAGTCGCGCAGAATCAGCGGCACTTCGTTGCACAGCACGTCACGAATCACGCCGCCGAAAACCCCGGTCAGTACGCCCATCATCACCGAGGTGAACCACGGCATTTGCGCGTCGTGCGCGATCGACGTGCCGGCGATGCTGAAGAGGCCAAGCCCAATCGCATCCGCCACCAGCAAAACCCGCTCGGAAAGCAGGCGCGACGTCATTTTCAGCAGCGTCGGCGCGAACAGGGACATCACGAAGATCGCGATCAGATAATCCTGATGCTCGACCCAGTAAAAAGGCCGGCGCTCCAGCAGCACGTCGCGCAACGTGCCGCCGCCGAAGGCCGTGGCGATCGCCACCAGAAACGTGCCGACGGCATCGAGCCGGCGGCTTCTGGCCTCGATGAAACCGGAAATGGCGTAGGCGAAAATCGCCAGCGCTTCCATGATGGTCAGCGCGAGCGTCAGCCTCGGATGGATCACCGCGGCTCCGTCAGGGTCTGGCGTGCGCCGGCACGGCGCCAGGCTGCAGCAGAACGACCACTGCTCCCGCGCCGCCGTCGTGCGGACGCGCCTGGCAGAACGCAATGACTTCGGACTTCTGCACGAGCCACGCGCGCACTTTGCCTTTCAGCACCGGCTCTTTGCCGATCGATCCCAGACCCTTGCCGTGAATCACGCGCAAACACCGCAAGCCGCGTTTCACCGACTCGCGGATGAACTCCGCCAGCGCCTCGCGCGCTTCCTCGCGGCGCATGCCGTGCAAGTCGATCTGCGCCTGCACGATCCAGTCGCCGCGCCGCAGTTTGCGCACGACTTCCTGACTCACGCCGGGGCGGCAGTAGGAAAGCGTTTCGTCGGTTTCCAGCAGGACTTCGGGATCGAACTCGTCCGAGATCGCTTCGTGCAGCACGGCTTCTTCATCGAGCCGGGTTTGCACCGGCAGCGGCGGCGGGGGATTGCGCGGCAGCGTGGCGCGCGGCGGCACGGCTAGCGGCGCGACCGAGCCGATCTCGCGGCGAAACAGATCGGCGTCCGCCGAGGCTTCGCGCTGCGCGGCCGCAGCGGCCGCCCGTTCGCGCTCGCGCCGTTGCGCGTCGACTTTTAGCGCATCGCGCAACGCGCCGAGGCCGGCGAGACCGGCCGCTGGTTCGAGTTTCGGTTTGACGGCGGGCGCAGCCGGTTCGGGCGCGGGCCGCGCGACGGCGCGCGCGCGCTTCGGTTCGCTCGGATGGGGCTGATTCTTCGGCATATTGGTAATACACGCAGAGAAGTAGTTCGGTCGCGCGACGTTTGTTTGCGAGCGGAATGCAAAAAGGCCGCCGGCTATTCAGCCGCGGCCTTCTTCGAGCAGGCGGCCGGGCCATGCCCAGCCGCCATTTTACCGTTGCGCTAATCTTCCCGGCCGGGTCTCGGACCGGCGCGGCCGATCAACGCTCGGCTTCCTGACTCATGGCGTGCTCGCCGGCCATTTCGTCGATGGTTTCCAGATAGCGCTGCGCGTCGAGCGCGGCCATACAGCCCGTGCCCGCGCTGGTGATTGCCTGGCGGTACACGTGGTCCTGCACGTCGCCCGCGGCAAATACGCCCGGCACGCTGGTGGCGGTCGCAAAACCGTTCAGGCCGCCCTTGGTGATGATGTAGCCGTTCTTCATCTCCAACTGGCCCGCGAAAATGTCCGTGTTCGGCTTGTGGCCGATCGCGACGAACAGGCCTTGCAGCGCGAGGTCCGTGGTTTCGCCGGTCTGCGTGTGCTTGATGCGCAGGCCGGTCACGCCGGACTGGTCGCCGGTCACTTCGTCGAGCGTGTGGTTCCACTTGATCTCGACAATGCCTTCTTTCTCTTTGGCCAGCAGACGGTCGATCAGGATCGGCTCGGCGCGGAACTTGTCGCGGCGATGGATCACGGTCACCTTCTTCGCAATGCCGGCCAGATAGAGGGCTTCCTCGACCGCGGTATTGCCGCCACCGATCACGGCCACATGCTGCTGCTTGTAGAAGAAACCGTCGCAGGTGGCGCAAGCCGACACGCCCTTGCCCATGAACGCTTCTTCCGACGGCAGCCCGAGGTATTGCGCCGATGCGCCGGTTGCGATGATCAGCGAGTCGCAGGTGTATTCGCCCGAGTCGCCGATCAGGCGGATCGGCTTCTCGTCCAGCTTGGCCGTGTGGATGTGGTCGAAAATGATTTCAGTGTTGAAGCGCTCGGCGTGCTCCAGAAAGCGCGCCATCAGTTCCGGGCCTTGCACGCCGTTGGCGTCGGCAGGCCAGTTTTCGACGTCGGTCGTGGTCATGAGCTGGCCGCCCTGGGCGAGGCCCGTGACGAGCACCGGCGCGAGGTTCGCGCGCGCCGCGTAGACCGCTGCCGTGTAGCCGGCGGGACCGGAACCGAGAATCAGAACCTTGGCGTGTTTCGTGGAAGTTGCGGGCATGATCGAATCCTTTTACGGCGCCCGGCTCGCCCATGCGAGGCCGCGCGACTTGAGCTGGAACTATAGTTGGGTATCAGTGCGGCATTATAAAGGGCGGGGCGCCCGCCTGCTCCATCAAGCTTTCCGATCGCGCCGATAGCGTCGGCGGCGCGCCCTGCAACGCCTTTCTGTGGCCAGACGGCCAAGTTACCGTCATTTACAGCCTCGCGCGGGGCACTGCGTTTACAATAGGCCGGATCGAAGTTCCCGGAAGCCGGGATCGGGCCCGAAGCCCCGCTGGGTGAGGCTCGGCTACGGCCCAGGCGACAACCCAGGCCGGGAATCGGGCACACACGCAACAGGATCAATGGCAAAAGCTCCCTATTCCGCGAGCGCGCAGGCATTGCCGCACCGCATGTCGCGCCTCTTCACCGAAATCCGCTGGATCCTGCAGGTGGCGCTCGGCGTTTTCCTGCTCATGGCGCTCGTCAGCTACAGCAGGCGCGATCCGAGCTGGACCCACGCCGCGCAGGTCGACCATATCGCCAACTGGGCGGGCCGCGTCGGCGCGTGGACGTCGGACATCCTGCTGCTGCTGTTCGGCCTGTCCGCCTACTGGTGGATCGTGCTGCTCGGCCGTCATATCTCCGCGAACTACAAGCGCATCAACCGTCACGAGGAATTGCAGGAAGACGCGCCGCGCGACGTGAGTTGGCTCGCCGACGCGTTCGCCTTCATGCTCGTGCTGCTGGCGTGCGACGGCATCGAGGCCTTGCGCATGTGGTCGCTGAAAGTACAGTTGCCGCGCGCGCCGGGCGGCGTGATCGGCGAGGCGGTCGCGCGCGGCGTGTCGCATGCGCTGGGGTTCACGGGCGGCACATTGGCGCTGCTGATCGTGCTCGGCATCGGGCTGTCGCTGTATTTCCGCTTTTCGTGGCTGTCGGTGTCGGAGAAGGTTGGCGAATCCATTATTTCCGCCGTGACCTTCGCGAAGCTGCGCCGCGAGGCCGGCCGCGACCGAAAGCTGGGCGAAGCGGCCGCCGTGAAGCGCGAAGGCAAGGTCGAGAAGGGCCGCGTGCGGATCGAGGAACATGAGCCGGTCATGATCGTGCCGCCGGTCATCACACCGGCCAAGTCGGAACGCGTCGAGAAGGAACGGCAGGTGCCGCTCTTCACGGACCTGCCGGGCGACTCCACCTTGCCGCCCATTTCGCTGCTCGATGCCGCGCCCGTCGCGCAGGAAACCATCTCCGCGGATACGCTGGAATTCACCTCGCGCCTGATCGAGAAGAAGCTCAAGGACTTCGGTGTCGATGTGAGCGTGGTCGCGGCGTATCCCGGCCCGGTGGTCACGCGCTATGAAATCGAGCCGGCCACGGGTGTGAAGGGCAGCCAGATCGTCGGTCTCGCCAAAGACCTCGCGCGGTCGCTCTCGCTCGTGTCGATCCGTGTGGTCGAAACGATTCCGGGCAAGAATTTCATGGCGCTGGAGTTGCCGAACCAGCGCCGTCAGACCGTCAGTCTCTCGGAGATTCTCGGCTCGGCGGTGTATGCGGACGCCGCGTCGCCGCTGACAATGGGCTTGGGTAAAGACATCGGCGGCAAACCGGTGTGCGCCGACCTCGCGAAGATGCCGCACTTGCTGGTAGCCGGTACGACGGGTTCGGGCAAGTCGGTGGGGATCAACGCGATGATCCTGTCGCTGCTCTACAAGGCGAGCGCCGATCAGGTCCGCATGATCCTGATCGATCCGAAGATGCTGGAAATGAGCGTGTACGAAGGCATTCCGCATCTACTCTGTCCGGTGGTGACGGACATGCGCCAGGCCGGTCACGCGCTGAACTGGGCGGTGGCCGAAATGGAGCGCCGCTACAAGCTGATGAGCAAACTCGGCGTGCGTAACCTCGCCGGCTACAACAACAAGATCGACGAAGCCGCCAAACGCGAAGAAAAGCTGCCGAATCCGTTCAGCCTCACGCCGGACGATCCGGAGCCGCTCACGCGCCTGCCGAACATCGTGGTGGTGATCGACGAACTAGCCGACCTGATGATGGTGGTCGGCAAGAAGGTCGAAGAACTGATCGCGCGGATCGCGCAGAAGGCGCGCGCGGCCGGCATTCACCTGATTCTGGCTACGCAGCGTCCGTCGGTGGACGTGATTACCGGGCTCATCAAGGCCAACGTGCCGACGCGGATGGCGTTCCAGGTGTCCTCGAAGATCGACTCGCGCACCATTCTCGATCAGCAGGGCGCGGAATCGCTGCTCGGCATGGGCGACATGCTGTATCTGCCGCCGGGCAGCGGCCTGCCGGTGCGCGTGCACGGCGCGTTCGTGTCGGACGAGGAAGTGCATCGTGTGGTCGACAAACTCAAGGAACAGGGCGAGCCGAACTACATCGAGGGCATTCTCGAAGGCGGCGTGACGGGCGAGGGCGACGAAGGCTCCGCAGGCGCGGGGGGAACCGGATCGGGCGACGGCGAGTCGGACCCGTTATACGACCAGGCGGTCGACGTAGTGTTGAAGAACCGCCGCGCGTCGATCTCGCTGGTGCAGCGGCATTTGCGCATCGGCTATAACCGCGCGGCGCGCCTGCTCGAGCAGATGGAGAACTCGGGCGTGGTGTCGGCCATGTCGTCGAACGGCAATCGCGAGATTCTGGCGCCGGCGCGGGAAGCGGAGTGAGCCAGATGGCCTCGGTTCCGACGCGAAGCGGTGGCGCGCCGTCGGTCATGACCGCTCAACGAATTCAATCAAGGGAGAAAACTACATGCGGCTATTCGCGCAGCAGCACGCTCGAGAGAATGCTCAATCCGGCCGTTTCGGCCAGTTCGCGCGGACCCTCGTGCGTAGTGTGGGCAGTGTGGCGATCGGCGCGTCCGTGCTGTTCGCATCGCAGGCATTCGCGAGCGGCACCGAGCAACTGAAGGCGTTCGTCGCGCAAGTGCATTCGGCGCGCGGCACCTTCGTGCAGCAGGAAGTGCGGGCGCCGAGCAAGGCGCAGGGCGCAAGCGGTACCTTGTCCACCACGGGCGCCGGCAAGACCGGCACGTCGAGCGGCACGTTCACGTTCGCGCGTCCCGGCAAGTTCATCTGGCAATACGAGAAGCCCTATGCCCAACTGCTGCAAGCGGACGGCGACAAGCTCTTCGTGTACGACAAGGATCTGAATCAGGTGACGGTGCGCAGTCTCGGCGGCGCGCTCGGCGCGAGCCCTGCGGCGATCCTGTTCGGCAGCAACGATCTCGACAGGAACTTCACGCTGCGTGACGCGGGCGTGAAGGCCGGCATCGACTGGCTCGAACTGACGCCGAAGGCGAAAGACACGCAGTTTCAGCGCGTGGGCATCGGCTTCAAGGACGGCAATCTGGAAGCGATGGAATTGCACGACGTGTTCGGCAACGTCACGCTGCTGACCTTCTCGAACATTCAGAAGAATCCGCCGCTACCGGCCGATGCGTTCAAGTTCACGGTGCCGAAGGGCGCGGACGTGATCAACGGATAAACCGCCTGCGGGTGGTGTGTGATTGGCAGAAAGCCGCGCTCCGTGCGCGGCTTTTTATTGCGCGCGTTATTCATCCACCTGCAAAACCTGCATGGGATGCGCGGCCTTCATATCGTCGATAAACGCTTCGACGATATCCGTGCGATGCTGCCGCGCCCGCGTGACCATATGGAACGCGACGCGGTAGCGCATCTGAGCCGGATTCAGCGCGGCGAGCAGCCCTTGCTTGACGAACGGCGCCGCGAAATGCCCCGGCAGATAGCCGAGATGATGCCCGGAGAGCACCAGCATCGCGACCGCTTCCATGTTGTCCGCGACGGCGGTGACATTCTGCGGCCTGGTCGAACTCTCGGCTTCGGGCAGCGGATAACTGCGCCACGCCCATTCATGCTGCGCGGCCTCGGCGGGCTGCACCTCGCCTGCTTGCGCGAACAGCGGATGCCCTTTCGCGCAATAAGCGAACTGATCTTCCGCGAACACCTCGGTATATTCGAGCGACGGTACGCGGTGCCAGAAATAGCCGATGCCGATCTGAATCCGCCCATTGAGCAGCAGTTCCTCCAACTCGCCGGGAGAGCGCACCAGAATCGAAAACCGCACCGACTGATCGCGCGCCCGGAACCGGCCGATCGCGTCGCTGATGCGCGTGCTCGCCGACACCGGCGTGTGGCCGATCATGCCGATATCGAGCGTGCCGACCAGCTTGCGGCCCACGTTGCGCGCCTGCATGCCGAAGGTATCGACGGCCGACAGCAGCGCGCGGGCGGCGTCGATGAACTGCTCGCCGCGTGCGGTCAGACTGAAGCCGCCGCGGCCGCGCTCGCACAGCCGGTAGCCGAGGCGCGTTTCGAGTGTGGCAAGCTGTGTGCTGATAGTCGACTGGCCGACGTTCAGGGTCGCCTGGGCCGGTGAGACGCCGCCCGCGTCGACAATGGCGAGAAATACGCGGATCAGCCGCAGGTCGAGATCGGTGAGTTGGGAGAACATGGGTCAGGATACATCGCTGGGAATCAATGTGAAGTTTATGCCGTAGGTATTTTAAGTTCTGGGAAACTGCTCAAGAATCGAGATTCGCCCGGCAAGGTGCGGTTCAGACGCTCCTCCTCGGCCGGTCTGCATGATTTTGCGTGCTGTCCTTTTTTCATTGCCGAGACACGATGAATACCTCTTCCTTCATTAACGCCGAAGCCGGCGAACGGCCGCAGCCGCTGTCCGGCAACGCGATGCCGCGCTGCGGCGGCATTGCGACGATGATGCGGCTGCCGAACGTCGGCTCGGCCGAAGGGTTCGACGCCTGCTTCGTCGGCGTGCCGTTCGATCTCGGCACCTCGAACCGTACCGGCGCGCGCTTCGGGCCGCGCCAGATCCGCAGCGAGTCCGTGCTGCTGCGCCCGTACAACATGGCGACGCGCGCGGCACCGTTCGATTCGCTGCGCGTGGCCGACCTCGGCGACGTCGCGATCAATCCGTACAACCTGCACGATTCGATCAAGCGCATCGAAACCGCGTACGACGAAATTCTCCAGCACGATTGCACGCCGATCACGCTGGGCGGCGATCACACCATCGCGCTGCCGATCCTGCGCGCGATTCATCGCAAGCACGGCAAGGTCGGCCTGATTCACGTCGACGCGCACGCCGACGTCAACGACACGATGATGGGCGAGAAGATCGCGCACGGCACGCCGTTCCGCCGCGCGGTGGAAGAAGGCTTGCTCGATTGCGAGCGCGTCGTGCAAATCGGTTTGCGCGGCACGGGTTACGCGGCGGAAGACTTCGACTGGTGCCGCGATCAGGGTTTCGAAGTCGTGCAGGCCGAGGCCTGCTGGAACCAGTCGCTCGCGCCGCTGATGGCGCGTGTGCGCGAGCGCATGGGCGACGGTCCGGTGTACATCACGTTCGACATCGACGGGATCGATCCGGCCTTTGCGCCGGGTACGGGCACGCCGGAAATCGCCGGTTTGACGGTGCCGCAGGCGCTGGAGATCATTCGCGGTTCGCGTGGGCTGAATATCGTCGGCTGCGATCTGGTCGAAGTCGCGCCGCCGTACGATCCGTTTGGCACGACCGCGCTGCTCGGCGCGAATCTCGCGTTCGAATTGCTGTGCGTGCTGCCGGGCGTCGAGTATCGGGCGTCCACGCGCTGAAGTGACCTCGCAAACAGAAAAGGCCTGCATTTGCAGGCCTCTTCGCGTTTAACAGTGACGTTAGTTCAATCACGCATACGCAGTCTTGCGCGCCGACACGAACGCCAGATAGCACACCGCGCCGATTACCAGCGCGGGCAGCGTCGCGCCGAGATTCGGCAGCCATTGATTGATCGCCTGATACGCGACGATGCCGATGGCCCACGCGAGGAACGCGCTCAGATGCCAGCCGCCCGAGAAGCCGTAACGGCCGCGCACGTCGGCGAGAACCGCAGCTTCGATACGGCGCTTGCGCACGATGAAGTGATCCACCAGCACCACGCCGAACAGCGGCGCGAACACCGAGCCGATCAGCAGCAGGAAGTTCTGATACTTCGCCATCGGCACGAGCAGGGCGATCAGCGTGCACAGCGCGCCGAACGCCGCCGACAGGATGGGCACGCTGCCGCGCGTCCAGAACGTGCCCGTCGATACCGCGGCGGAGTGAATGTCGGCGAACGCGTTGTCGACTTCGTCGATCAGGATCAGCAGCAGCGCGAGGCCGCCGCCGGCTTGCGCCAGCGCGCTTGTCAGCAGCGCGTCGCCGCCGCCTGCCGCGAGGCCGTAGATCGCGCCGAGCGCGTAAAACCAGATGTTGGCGATGCCGTAGCCGAGCAGCGTGCCGCGGAACGTCTCACCGGCGCGCCGGCCGAAGCGCGTGTAGTCCGCGATCAGCGGCAGCCACGACAGCGGCATGGCGACCACCAGATCGATGGCGCCGCCGAACGACATCTCGCCCGTGCCCGGACGCTGCATCAGCGCAGCCAGATCGTGTTTTGCGAGCAGATTCCATGTCAGCCACGCCGCGCCCGCGAGCAACAGCCAGATGCCCCACGTGCGCAGAAAGCGCCGCACGAACGAGAGCGGTCCGCTGATCGCCAGCAGCGTCGCGAGCAGCCCGAAGATCACCGTCCAGATGAGCGGCATGGAGAGGCCGAAGGCCTGTTTGGCGAGGGCGTCGGCGGAATCGCGCATCACGATCACCTCGAACGAACCCCAGCCGACCAGTTGCACCGCGTTCAGCACGGCGGGCACCGACGCGCCGCGCACGCCGAGCGTCGGCCGCAGAGACGACATCGCCGCGAGCCCCGTATCCGTGCCGATCACGCCCGCCAGCGCCAGCAGCACGACGCCGATCACGCTGCCGATCACGATCGCCAGCAACGCATGCGGCAGCGACAGCCCGGGCACCAGCAGCGCGCCCGCTTGCGCGACCAGCAGGCCGATGCCGAGCGAGAACCAGAGCGCGAAGGCGTCGCCGGTGCGGAACGCGCGGCGCGCATCGGGCACCGGCATGAGCGGTGCGTAAGTGGAACCGGCGTCGCCGGCGAGTGGATCTTGTGCCATCTGGTCTTGTCCCTGTTGGTGTTGCTTGCCGATTTGCATGCGATGTTGCGTCGGCGGTTGCGTTTGCTGTTATGTCCGCGGCTGGGGCTTCGATTGCGTGCCCTGTTGCGTCGTACTTTGCCGGATTTTTGCACGGGTCGCGGCGCCCGGCTCGTCCCGGCGCAGTGCGCCGCCTTCGTTCGGGCGCCGTCACTGTCATAATGCAGGACGTTGCCCGCACTTTTGCGTGCTGGCGTGGCTCACCGGCAGTACGCCGCCTTCACACGGACCGCGTCCGGAAAAGCCGAGATTATCCCCAAAACGTCATGTTTGAAGAAACCCGTGCCAATGTTCCGCTCGCCGAACGCCTGCGGCCCCGCAATATCGACGAAGTGATCGGCCAGAAGCACCTGCTCGGCCCGAACAAGCCGCTGCGGGTCGCATTCGAATCCGGCGAAGCCCATTCGATGATCCTCTGGGGGCCGCCCGGCGTCGGTAAAACCACGCTCGCCCGACTCATGGCCGATGCCTTTCATGCCGAGTTCATCGCGTTGTCCGCGGTGCTCTCGGGCGTGAAGGATATCCGCGAGGCCGTCGAGACCGCGCAGATTCATCGCGCGAACGGGCATCAGACGCTCGTGTTCGTCGACGAGGTGCATCGTTTCAACAAGAGCCAGCAAGATGCGTTCTTGCCGCACGTCGAGTCGGGGCTGTTCGTGTTCGTCGGCGCGACGACCGAGAATCCGTCGTTCGAAGTGAATAGCGCTTTGCTCTCGCGTGCCGCCGTCTACGTGCTGAAAAGCCTGACCGACGAAGAGCAGCGCGAGCTGCTCGAGCGCGCGCAAAAGGAACTCGGCGGCCTCACGTTCACCGACGAAGCCCGCGACGCGCTGATCGGTTCCGCCGACGGCGACGGCCGCAAGCTGCTGAACAACCTCGAAATCGTCGCGCGGGCGGCTTCACAGCAAAAGACCACAGAGATCGACGGTGCCTTGCTCGGCAGTGCGCTTGCCGAAAACCTGCGCCGCTTCGACAAAGGCGGCGACGCATTCTACGACCAGATCAGCGCGCTGCATAAATCGGTGCGCGGCAGCAGCCCGGACGGCGCGCTGTACTGGTTCTGCCGCATGCTCGACGGCGGCGCGGACCCGCGCTATCTGGCGCGCCGCATCGTGCGCATGGCGTGGGAAGATATCGGCCTCGCCGATCCGCGCGCCGCGCGCATCGCGCTCGACGCCGCCGAAACCTATGAGCGCCTCGGCACGCCTGAGGGCGAACTGGCGCTTGCGCAGGCCATCATCTATCTGGCGGTCGCGCCGAAGTCCAATGCCGGGTACAACGCGTATAACGAGGCGCGCCGCTTCGTCAGCAAAGACCAGTCGCGCGGCGTGCCGGTGCATCTGCGCAACGCGCCCACCAGGCTGATGAAGGAACTCGGCTACGGTCACGAATACCGCTACGCGCACGACGAACCCGATGCGTACGCGGCCGGCGAGACCTATCTGCCGGAGAACATGCGCGATCCGCATTGGTACGAACCGACGCCGCGCGGTCTGGAAGGCAAGATCGGCGACAAGATGGCGCGTCTGGCCGAACTGGACGCGCAGTGGCGTAGCGAGAACAAGCCGAAGAAGGGGTGAGCTGGTCCGGTGCGTTGCTGGGTGCTTTTTTCGCAGTTCGGTTTGTGGCTGGTTTGTGGCTCGTGGTGCGGCTTTTTCGCGGCTTGTTCCGCGGCTCGGTCTTTACCTCGTCGTGCAGTCTGTTTGCGCTTCGCAATGCGCCTCGTTGAGCGCGTCGGTTCGTACCTTGTCTCGCGCAGCGGCGCACGCCCGGTCGGCTTTGCGCTCACGCTGACCATCTAACCCACCGGCCGCCCGCGCCGGTGCGCTAAAATCCCACCTTCATACAACGAACATCCGCCCCATTCCATGCTCGACATTCAGCTGCTGCGCAAAGACCTCGACGGCGTTGCCAAACGCCTCGCCGACCGCGGCTATACCCTCGACGTGGCGGCCTTCACCGCGCTCGAAGCGGAACGCCGCGATACCCAGACCCGTACCGAAGAGATGCAGGCGCGCCGCAACAGTCTGTCGAAACAGATCGGCGCGCTGAAAGGCAAGGGCGAGGACACCTCGGCGGTGATGGCCGAAGTGAGCGGTATCGGCGACGAGATGAAGGCTTCGGCGGCCAGGCTCGACGAGATCCAGAAGCGTCTGTCGGACCTGCTGCTCGGCGTGCCGAACCTGCCGCACGAAAGCGTGCCGTTGGGCAAGGACGAAACCGAAAACGTGGAAGTGCGCCGCTGGGGCACACCGCGGCAGTTCGAGTTCGAGGTGAAGGATCATGTGGACGTCGGCGCGCCGCTCGGGCTCGACTTCGAGACCGGCGCGAAGCTCTCGGGCGCGCGCTTCACCATGCTGCGCGGCCAGATTGCACGGCTGCATCGCGCGCTGGCGCAGTTCATGATCGACACGCACACGCAGCACCACGGCTATACGGAGATCTACACGCCGTACATCGTGAATCCGGAAATTCTGTACGGCACCGGCCAACTGCCGAAGTTCGCCGACGATATGTTCCGCGTCGAGAAGGGCGGTGACGAAAACACGGTTACGCAATATCTGATTTCCACGTCGGAAATTTCGCTGACGAACACGGTGCGCGACAGCATTGTCGAAGCGGACGCGCTGCCGATCAAGCTGACCGCGCATTCGCCGTGCTTCCGCTCGGAAGCGGGCTCGTATGGCCGCGACACGCGTGGTCTGATCCGCCAGCATCAGTTCGACAAGGTCGAGATGGTGCAGATCGTCGCGCCGGAGACCTCGTACGACGCGCTGGAACAGATGGTCGGCCACGCTGAAACGATTCTGCAGAAGCTGGAGTTGCCGTACCGCGTGATTACGCTGTGCACCGGCGACATGGGGTTTTCTGCTGCCAAGACGTACGATCTGGAAGTGTGGGTGCCGGCGCAGAATACGTATCGCGAAATTTCGAGCTGCTCGAATACTGAGTCGTTCCAGGCTCGCCGCATGCAGGCCCGTTATCGCAATGCGCAGGGCAAGCCGGAGCTGGTGCATACGCTGAATGGTTCGGGGCTGGCCGTCGGCCGTACGCTCGTGGCGGTGCTGGAGAACTTCCAGAACGCCGATGGTTCGGTCACTGTGCCGACCGCGTTGCGCCCGTACCTCGGCGGTTTGGAGCGGCTGGAATTGCCGGCTGCCTGATTTGAGCGCGGCGGGTTGCCGTGAATGGTTGCCAAGCCTCTTTAAAAATTTTTGACGAGGGGCTTGGAAATCGAATTAAGCTGTTCTATAATCTTTCTCTCCCAAGCAGCGACCCGCTTGGATCTGGCTTGATAGCAGCCCTGCAGTACGGTTGTTGCGAGTTGGAAGACACGGAAAGGTGGCAGAGTGGTCGAATGCGCTGGACTCGAAATCCAGTGTACCTTTAGGGGTACCGTGAGTTCGAATCTCACCCTTTCCGCCAAATTTAGAAAACCCCGCAGAATTTTCATTCTGCGGGGTTTTTGCTTTTCGACTGTCAACTCGACTATCAAGACAGTTTTGCGCGTCTGGGGTTCTTTACTGTCCCACGTACGTTTCGTAGCGCGTCGGAGTTTCTGCTTAGACTTTGCCGGAGGCGATGCGCATACGTTTGGCACTCGACTTCGTCCACTTTACACGAGGCGGAGAGGGGCACGACGACGACTCGCGTATGAGCAGACTGTCGTGCGTCGATTCCAGAAGTGGAACGGAACGCTGGCGTTGATATAAGCACCCACACGCGGAACCGGTCACGGATTGCAGGTAAGAGCTCAGTACGATCAGATCGTCGCGTCACTCGGCAAGGATGAATACAAGCCTCGCAGCGTTTCGATCGCGGACGACGCAACGGCCGCTGTTGTCCTTGCACAATTGAAATCCGGCGTGGCATTCGACCGGCTCGCCCGGGAGCACAGCACCGCACCGAGCAGGTCTGTCGGTGGTGAGCTAGCGTGGGTCAGCTTCAGAACACCGGTTATCGACGAGCATACACAAGGTGTGCCGTTGCCGTTAGCCCAGGCGCTGGCGCAGTTGCCTCGCGGTGGCGTTACCCCTGCGCCGCTCGTTGTCGATAATGCACGCGTGCTGGTAAAACTGGACGCGAAGCGGCCAACGGAAGTCCCTGCGTTCGATCAGGCAAAAGCAGCGATTCCTCGGCAGTTGGAGATGGTTGCATTGGAAAAGGCGGCCGCCCGTCTCGTATATGCACTACCCATTGCCCACCGCAACATTCGAATATGTCCTTGGTTCATCCAGCAAACCAGGGCTTCCTGAATTTCGAAGCATTGTGCTCTCGATTTCCTCTGGACCCGCAACGAGGATCCTCCATGACCAACGTGAATATTCCACCGCCGGCCGTGACCCACGACCAGACCGGAAATCGCAACGACTTCATACCGCAATCGCCTCCACCCGTTCCCCCGGGCCGCTACTTGCGCTTCGACGACCAGGGGAACTTGCAGAGCATGGAAAACTTTGACGGCAACGGCAGACACTCGCAGGAGACCATCGGACGGGACGGGAGTCGATACTTCGTGACCGATACCAAACGCGGCACGGAGTTCGATCTGTTCGGCCCCAGAGACCCGGTGACGGGAAAGCGATCGCATGACAGCTTCTCGATCAATGGACGTGACCCGCAAATATCCGCAGTCCCCTCGCCGAATCCGCAAGCCGGGTCGCCGACCACCTTCACTTACTACGACAATGGAAAGGTGAAGGACATCTTCGTGCCGCAACCGCCTCCGTCCGTTCCCCCGGGCAAGTACGTGCAATTCGACGATCGGGACGACCTGGCGGGCATCGATATATTCGACGGCAACGGCACACACGTGCTTCAGGAAAGCTTCGCGCCGGACGGGACCACCTACGCCGCGATCACCGACGACAAGGGCACGTGGTTTCATCTGTCCTGGCCCAAGGTCGATCCGGATTCTCCGGACGCGAAAGGGATCGACGTGGACCTCAATTCTGGACGCGGCACCCTGAATTTCACGCTGCCCCGACCCGGTACAGACGCAAGCAGCAAGCCTTGAACCGAAGCGCCGGCCAGGTGAAATGCGGCGGACAGCGGCGGTGCGGTCAATCGGCGCCGCGCGACTTGTCCGCATCCACATGCTGGGCGCCGAAGACAGCCGCGAAATGGCATCACCCGCCTTCGCACGATCGGGCTACCCAGACCTGTTGAATCAAAAATGGCTCGATCCACCGCCTTTGCATCCAATTCACCCTTGGCTGCGTAAATCCCCTCAAGGACGCGCAACCCTCGCCGCACACCCCACTAACCGACCGCGCGCCCCCGATCAGGAGAGGCGCCCATGCCCCATTCCGCACCGACCTCACCACTGCCGCGCGGCTCGCGGGTCGCGGTCATCGGCGCCGGTATCTCGGGTTTGGCTAGCGCCTATCTGCTCACGCGCAATCATCGTGTCACGCTGTTCGAATCGGCCGGCTATCTGGGCGGCCACACCAACACCGTGGACGTCACGCTCGATGGCCACAGCCATCCGGTCGACACCGGCTTCCTGGTGTTCAACGACCGCACCTATCCGAACCTGATCGCGCTGCTCGCCGAACTGGGCGTCCGGTCGCATCCGAGCGACATGACCTTCTCGGTTTCGCTCGACGCGGGCCGCCTCGAATGGGCCGGCAGCAGTCTGAACACGGTGTTCGCGCAGCGTCGCAACCTGTTTTCGCCGACCTTCATCGGCATGCTGCGCGACATCGTGCGCTTTAACGGCGGCGCGCAACGCAACCTCGAACTGGCGATTCAAACGCGTGCGTCGATGGGCGAGTTGCTGACCGAAGGCGGCTACGGCGGCGCGTTCCAGCGGCAGTATTTGCTGCCGATGGCCGCCGCGATCTGGTCGAGCGCCACCGCCGACATCCTCGCGTTCCCGGCCGCGACGTTCCTGCGCTTCTGTCTGAACCATGCGCTGTTGCAGGTGAACCGCCGGCCGCAGTGGAAGACCGTGGCAGGCGGTGGCCGGGAATACGTGAGGCAGATAGCGGGCACGCTCGGCGATGTCCGCATCGGCACGGCGGTCCGCGGCGTGCGGCGCGACGCTGACGGCGTCGACGTGTTCACCGACGGCGGCACCGAGCGCTTCGACGCGCTGGTGCTCGCCACGCACGCGCCGACCACGCTGCGTCTGCTGGAAGACGCCGATCAGGACGAGCGCGGCGTACTCGCCGCCGTGCGCTATCAACCGAACGTCGCCGTGCTGCATACGGATACCAATCTGCTGCCGCGTCGGCAGCGCGTGTGGTCGGCGTGGAATTACCTGGGCAGCCGAAGTGTCGACGGCACGCATCCGGTGTGCGTCAGCTATCTGGTCAATCAGTTGCAGCCGCTGCCGTTCAGCACGCCGCTCGTCGTCACGCTCAACCCGGTGGCCCAGCCGGCGCCGGGCGCCGAATTGCGCCGCTTCGTGTACGACCATCCGCTGTTCGATCTGGCCGCTATCGACGCGCAGCACCGTCTGCCTTCGCTGCAGGGCAAGCGCCGCACTTGGTTCGCGGGCGCGTGGACGGGCTACGGCTTCCACGAGGACGGTCTGAAATCGGCGCTGCGCGTGGCCGCGGATTTCGACGCGTCGCCGGCATGGGCCAGGCTATGAAACCGCCGAGCGACAGCCGCAACAGCACCTGCACCTGCACCTGCACCGATCCGGCCGCCTGGCTTCTGACCGGCAAGGTGATGCACGAGCGTCTGCGGCCGAAGCATCATCGTTTCACCTACCCGGTGTTTTACGTGCGTTGCGACCTGGATAGGCTGACCGCGCTCGATAGCGGCTGGTTCGGCATAGACCGTTGGCGGCCGCTTGGTCTGCATCAGCGTGACCACGGTTCGCGCGACGGCAGCGACCTTGCCACATGGATGCGCGCGCAACTATCGCAAGCCGGTGTTGAAGAAGCGAACGGCCGGATCTGGTTGCAAGCTTTCCCGCGCGTATTCGGCTATGCGTTCAATCCGGTCAGCTTCTGGTTTTGTCATGATCGCGAAGGCCGGTTGCGCGCGCTGCTGGCCGAAGTGCGCAACACATTCGGCGAGCGCCACAGTTATCTGCTGAGTGCGGACGGCAACGCACCGATCACTGCGGACACGCGGCTCATGTGCCGCAAAGTGCTGCACGTGTCGCCGTTTTGTCGCGTTGAGGGCGGCTACACCTTCCGCATCAAGGAATCGCTCAACAGCGCGTCGGTCTCGATCGACTATCACGACGCGGACGGCCTGTTGCTGCGCACCGCATTGGGCGGCCGTTTGACGCCGCTAACGCGCGCGACCGCGCTCGCCGCGCTGCTGCGCCAGCCGCTGCTGACGGTTGGTGTCGTCACGAGAATTCACTGGCAGGCTCTGCGACTTGCTCTCAGGAACGCGCCGTTTTACGGCAAGAACCCCGCACCGGGCCAGACCGCCGACGCATCCGCCGACCCTACCGCAGCGGGCCAACCAACCTCCGCCGCTCGCCCCGTTTCGCCCGATTGAGGAGATTCCGTCATGGCGCTTTCAAGAACCCTGAGCGGGCACCAGGCCGCCCCCGCGTCAGGCCGTCTGTTCCTCTCCTTGCTCGAGCGGATTCAGGTAGGGCATCTGATCCTGACCACACCGGACGGCCAACAGCGCGTATTCGGCGATCCCCACGCAGCGCCCGGCGCGCGCCTGGAAATGCATGACTGGCGCGCGTGCGGCGCGATTTTGCGCAAAGGCGATATCGGTTTCGCAGACGCGTGGCGCGCCTTCTGGGTCGATACGCCCGACCTGGCCGCGCTACTGCGCGTCGCGATCCGCAACGAGCGCGCTTTGCAACGCACGGTGTATGGCGGCTGGCTCGCGCAACTTTGGTACGGGCTGCGCCACAAGCTGAGGCCGAACACGCGTTCGGGCAGCCGGCGCAATATTCACGCGCACTACGACATTGGCAACGCGTTTTACGCGCAGTGGCTCGACCCGACCTTCACCTATTCGAGCGCCGTGTTCGACGGCAATTTGCATCAATCGCTCGAAGACGCGCAGCACGCGAAATATCAACGGATCGTCGATGCGCTCGGTTTGCGCGAAGGCATGCACATTCTGGAAATCGGCTGCGGGTGGGGCGGTTTTGCGATGCACGCGGCACGCCTCGGCATCCACGTGCACGGCGTGACGATCTCGCCGGCGCAGTTCGAATCCGGGCAGCAGCGTGTGCGCGAAGCGGGTCTGGGCGACCGCGTGAAACTCGAACTGCGCGACTATCGCACCTTGACCGGTCAGTACGATGGCATCGTATCGATCGAAATGTTCGAGGCAGTCGGCGAAAAGTTCTGGCCGACCTACTTCCGCATTCTGCGCGAACGTCTGCGGCCGGGCGCGCGCGCGCTGGTGCAAACCATCACGATCGACGACTCGCATTTTGCCGCGTATCGCGCGACGAGCGATTTCATTCGCGAGTTCATCTTTCCGGGCGGCATGTTGCCGAGTCCGCAGCGCTTCGGCCTGGCGGCGCGGCGTGCCGGACTCGTTGCTTGCGCGTCGCTCGCATTCGGCCGCGATTACGCGGAAACCTTGCGCCGCTGGCGCGGCGCATTCGAAGCGCAACTCGAGACGATCCGCACGCAAGGGTTCGACGAGATTTTTGTGCGCACCTGGCGGCTGTATCTGACGTATTGCGAAGCCGGTTTCGACGAACGACGTACCGACGTGATGCAGTTCGTCCTTTCGAAAGCGGACTGACGTGTGCCCGCTCTCGGGGCGTCCGAATAAAACGGCGATTCGAGGCGCTCCGGAAAACACATCGTGAAGTTCGGGATTTTTGCAGAGATGAAATGCGTCAGTAAGGCATGCTGATTTATTGCTGTAGGCCGACAGGGAGGTGCTGCCCAAATTTCCAGCTTGGCCGGTTTGGCATGGCTCGCGCAAGCCTTGTGGCGATCCTCTGTACAATTGGGCGATCGATTGAACATCGACTTTCCTATTCGACCCACATCGACCGAATTCATGGCCATTACCTACAAGACTCCCGACGACATCGCCAGGCTGCGCATTTCGGGCCGCCTCGCGGCCGACGTGCTGGCGATGATCGGCGAGCATATCAAGGCCGGTGTCTCCACTGAAGAGCTGGACACACTGTGCAACGACTACATTGTCAATACGCAAAAGTCGATTCCGGCAAATGTCGGCTATTTGGGATTTCCGAAGACTATCTGCACCTCGGTCAACTCGGTGGTGTGCCACGGCATCCCCAATCGCGGCGAAGTCCTGAAAGACGGCGACATCATCAATATCGACGTCGCGATCATCAAGGACGGCTATTTCGGCGACACGAGCCGCATGTATTGCGTCGGCCAGCCGAGCACGGTGGCGCGCCAGCTGATCGACACGACCTATGAGGCGATGCTCGCGGGCATCCGCGAAGTGAAGCCGGGCGCCACGCTCGGCGACGTGGGTCATGCGATCCAGAAGATCGCGCAGCGCGACGGCTTCTCGATTGTGCGCGACTATTGTGGGCACGGCATCGGCAAGGTCTACCACGAGGAGCCGCAGGTGCTGCATTACGGCCAGCCGGGGCAGGGCATACGCTTGAAGCCGGGCATGGTCTTCACGATCGAGCCGATGATCAACGCAGGCCGCGCCGGCACCACGGTGTTGCGCGATGGCTGGACCGTGGTCACCAAAGACCGCTCGCTGTCGGCGCAATGGGAACACATGGTCGCCGTCACCGACGACGGCTATGAGCTGCTGACGCCGTGGCCGGACGGCACCGGCAGCTACGAAGCGCCTTGAGCGTGCAAAGGGCGCGCTGCCTGCCGCCGCATGTGCCGGCGGCGGGCGCGCGAAATGCTGCTGAGTCTGGATAGACTCTGTGCGTGGTTCCACAATCCGGTAAAGAATGATTTGACTCTCGCGCCGGTTCGGTTAAAGCTACGCCTTAGGGTTTCAAGGGGTTTTCGTCTGCATGAGTCCGTCATTGACCGTTCGCCGTATCGCCGCTGATCAGGGCGCCGTTTTCCGCGAACTCCGTACTGCGTCGCTGCGGGAGGCACCCTATGCCTTCGGCGCCACGCTTGAGGACGCGTTGTCGGCCGACGCCGCCAGTTTCGACGCCACCGCCGCGGATCATGCGGTTTCCTTCACTGTTACCACCTTCATTCTCTACACCGAAGGTCATCCGGCAGGGTTGATCGAAGCGCATTTCGACGACACCGCCGCGCGCCGCGCATTCGTTTGCGAGCTGTGGGTGGCGCCGGCCGTGCGTCATCTGCGGGGTGGCGAGTTGCTGGTCGATTCGGCCGCTGCGTGGCTCGCGAATGAAGGCGCCACGGAAGTCTACGCGTGGGTCGCCGACGCCAACCGCAACGCCATGCGCTTCTATGAGGCGCTCGGCTTCGGGCCGACCGGCGAACATCGGCGCGTCGCGCGTGCACCGGACCAGGCGGAAAGTCTGCTGGTGCGCCACGTGCCGACCACGTCGCAGGTGTTTCAGCAGTGATCTTGCGAGCGGCGCGACAGCCTGCCGCTCGATTCCCATTCGTGTCTTCTGAGCGTGCGTCGCCGGATCATCGGCGTGAAGCGCGGCCTGAACGGCCAGCGTATTGTCCGCGTTATGGGCTACGTGATTGGCCACGTGACTGGCCACCGCGCGGCCGTTGCGGATCTACCGGCCGGCCCGTGCATGGCCGCACTGTTATCGCGTCGGCCCGCTCTCCCGGCAAAAAAGCTCGCCGCACGCGTCGACGCCTGTAAAATACGCAAAAATTTTTGCAGAACGCTATGTCGCCCAAGAAATCGCCCTTTTTCGAACTTCGCAGCGGCTCTGTCGACACCCTCCTGTTCGTGGTCAAGACAACCGACCTCGACGCCATGCGTGCCGAACTGACCCGGCGCTTCGAGGCGACTCCCGAGTTTTTCGCTAACGACGTCGTCGCGATCGACGTGCGGCGCCTCGCCGGGAACGAACGCGTGCCGCTCGCCGACATCGCGCAACTGCTCGACAGCGTGCGCATGCGACCGGTCGGCGTGGTCGCCAACGCGCAGCAGGCGTGGGCGGCGGAGTCAGCTTTGCCGCTGCTCGAAGCGCGCGACCGCCGTGGCGCCGCCGCTAGATCTGCGGATGAAGACAGCGCCTCCGCCACGGCGCCGGCTGTCACCGCCGCGACGGCCACGCCGCCGGCCGATCTGTTCGAAGCGGCCTTGGTCACGCCGGAAAGCGGCACGCCGGCCACGGCCGCCGCCGTCGAGCCTGCGCCGGCCGCGGAGCCGGTGCGTCTTGCCACCTCGTCGCAAACCATGGTGGTCGACAAGCCGTTGCGCTCCGGTCAGCGCATTTACGCCAAGGGCGACCTGGTCGTGCTCGGCCTCGTGAGCTACGGTGCGGAAGTGATCGCGGAAGGCAACATCCATATTTACGCGCCGCTGCGCGGCCGGGCGCTGGCCGGCGTGCAGGGCAATCACGACGCGCGCATTTTCTGTACGTGTCTCGAGCCGGAACTCATCTCGATCGCAGGCATCTATCGAACGACCGAGAACCCGCTGCCGGCCGACGTGCTCGGCAAGCCGGTGCAGATCTGGCTCGAAGAAGAAAAGTTGATGATCGAACCACTGCGGCTCACCTGAGCGACGTGAAGCGCGCTGCCTCGATCAATCCGGGGCACGCGGCGTTTCAGGCAAATAGGGCCGCACATAATTGATGAATTTGACGAACACAAGGTAAGGGTAATGGCAAAAATCATTGTGGTGACTTCGGGCAAGGGTGGCGTGGGCAAGACGACCACGAGCGCGAGTTTTGCATCGGCCCTCGCTCTGCGTGGCAGCAAAACCGCCGTGATCGACTTCGACGTCGGCCTGCGTAACCTCGACCTCATCATGGGTTGTGAACGCCGCGTGGTGTACGACCTGATCAATGTGATCCAGGGTGAAGCGAATCTGAACCAGGCGCTCATCAAGGACAAGAAGTGCGAGAACCTGTTCATCCTGCCCGCGTCGCAAACGCGTGACAAGGACGCCCTCACCATGGAAGGCGTCGAGAAGGTCATCAACGACCTGATCGCGATGGATTTCGAATACATCGTCTGCGATTCGCCGGCCGGTATCGAATCGGGCGCGCTGCTCGCCATGCATTTCGCCGACGAAGCGCTGATCGTGACGAATCCGGAAGTCTCGTCGGTGCGCGACTCCGATCGTATCCTCGGCATTCTGTCGTCGAAGACCAAGCGCGCGATCGAAGGCAAGGAGCCGATCAAGGAACATCTGCTGATTACCCGCTACAACCCCAAGCGCGTCAGCGAAGGCGAAATGCTGTCGCTCACCGACATCCAGGAAATCCTGCGCATCGACCTGATCGGCGTGATTCCGGAATCGGAAGCGGTGCTGCACGCATCGAACCAGGGCTTGCCGGCGGTGCACCTGGACGGCACCGACGTGGCCGAAGCCTATAAAGACGTCGTGTCGCGTTTCCTCGGCGAGCAGAAATCGCTTCGCTTTACCGACTACCAGAAGCCCGGGCTGCTGCAGCGCCTCTTCGGCACCAAGTAAGGGGAGCGCACGTAATGTCGATTCTTTCGTTTTTGCTGGGCGAGAAGAAGAAGTCCGCGTCGGTAGCGAAGGAACGCCTGCAGTTGATCATCGCGCATGAGCGCGCCGGCGGCCATGCGCCTGCCGATTACCTGCCTGCGTTGCAACGCGAACTGGTGGCCGTGATCTCGAAGTACGTGAAGATTTCCCATGAGGATATTCGCGTGAGCCTCGAACGTCAGGACGATCTCGAAGTGCTCGAGGTCAAGATCGAAATACCGCAGGCCTGATCGCCGGGTCTGTTCCGTTTCGCGGCCGGTTTCATATGACGTGCCGCGCGCTTCGCTGCGGTGCGTCGGAATGACGTGATGGGGCGAAGCGCGTGAGCGCGCCGGTTCGCGCCGCTCTGTCGTTCCTTTTTGTCGGTCCCGCTGCCTCAGTGCTTGTTCGCGCGCGCCTTGGCCTCGCGTCGAAATAATCCGTTGCACTTCAGCGCGTGGCGTTACACGCCCACGGTCAGCCATTGCATCCCCTCGCGCATTAAACGGGTAACGCCGCCTTCGGTGTTCACCTACAGAGGGACAACATGAACAAGACCTTTCGTTTGCTGCTCGCCAACGCCGTATTGATCGCCGCTGGCGCAACCGCTATGGCATCCGCTTCTGCGGCGGAAGTCGTCGTGATCGCGCCGTCCGCGCCGCCGCCGGTGCACTACGAAGCGGTGCCCGCGCCGCGTGTCGGCTACGTGTGGGATCGCGGTCACTGGCGCTGGGATCATGGCCGCTATGTGTGGATAGGCGGTCACTGGCAGGCCGCGCGCGTGGGCTATCACTGGGTGCCGGGCCACTGGGTCGCGCACGGCCCGCACTACCGCTGGGTTGAAGGCCACTGGGCGTAATTAGCGCCACAGGCTCCCACGGCTTGCGGCACGGCGCGGTGAACGCCGCGCGTGCCGCCCGTTCCATTTCGACGACATAGGCACCGCGCATGCGCCCGGCGTAGCGCCGGCCTGCGTGTTCCAGGAAACCCTTGTGATGAAAAAGAATCTGCTTCTGATCGCCGTTCTGGCGGTCATGCTGGCCGGCTGCGTCGTCGTGCCGGCGCGGCCGGTGTATCTGCGCGCGCCGGCCGTGGTCGTCTACTGACGCGCTGCGCCGCCGCTGTCTACGTGTGTGTCTTTGGCGGGCGGCTCATCATCGGCTTGCGTCGCGGCCGGCGCGGGCGCTTCGACTTCGGGCGCAACCGGCACCGGCGCGGGCGCCGGTTGTGCCAGCAGCGCCATATAGCGCGCCGCCAGCGACTCGTACAGCGGCGGCGCGAACAGCCGCGACACGCGGCTCGAAATCAACGCGGTGGCCATCAGCGAGATCACTAACGCGTGGCCGTTGATCATTTCCATCACGATTACGAACGAGGTGATCGGCGACTGCGTGACGGCGGCCAGATAGCCGACCATGCCGAGCGCGATCAGCATTGGTAAATCCATCGAGCCGAACACTTCATGCAGCAGATTGCCGAAGCCCGCGCCGATCGACAGCGACGGCGCGAAGATGCCGCCCGGAATGCCCGGCAGGTATGAGCCGACCATCGAGATCATTTTCATGAACGGATAAAACACCGACAACTGTGCATGCCCGTCGAGCAATCCGCGGGCTTCCGCGTAGCCGCTGCCGAACGTGGTGCCGCCCGAAATCAGGCCGACCACCGCGATTACCAAACCGCACAGCGCGGCGAACGCGACCGGCCGCTCGCCATGCAATCGACGCAGCGGCGCTGGAATCCAGCGCGCGGTATTCAGCAGCAGCCAGCCGAACGCGCCGCCTGCAAGGCCGGTGACAACCGCCGTGAGCAGCACGGCAAGCGCCATCAGATTGGGGAAGTGCGCGCCGATCTGAATCGTGCCGAAATAGGTGTAATTGCCGTTCAAACCGAGCGCGATCACGCCGGCAATGATGATCGCCGTAATCAGCACGCCGCTCGTGCGTGCCTCGAAGCTGCGCGTCAATTCCTCGATCGCGAAGACGATGCCGGCGAGCGGCGTGTTGAACGCGGCGGATAGACCTGCCGCCGCGCCGGCCAGCACCAGTTGCCGTTCGATCAATGCATTCGAGCGCGGATAGAGCCGTCGCAGATTGAACATCAACGCGGCTCCGACCTGCACGGTCGGACCTTCGCGGCCGATCGTGAAGCCGCCGAGAATCGCCAGAAACGACACGGCGATCTTGCCCAGCAGAATGGGAAACGACAGCAGCCGCGCTCCGTATGCGCCGGGTTTCGAGTGAAGGATAGCGATGACCTGCGGAATGCCGCTGCCTTCGGCACCGCGGAAGAATTTGCGCGTGAGCCAGACGGCGAGCGCTCCGACCGCGGGCGTGATGAACAGGGGCGCCCACACATGCTCGTGCTGAAGGGCGCGGAATTCGCCGTAGCCCCAGTCGATCAGCCGCGCGTACAGCACCGCGACGAGGCCGACCGCGATCGCGCCGAGCCAGAAGACGCCATATTGGCGCCAGAGCCGCCTCGCGCGGCGAACGAGACTGGACGGACGGAGCGTGAGTGGCACGAACATGAGCGAATGCTGGTGCAAAGGATGCAGTATAAGGCGCGCGACGCCCCGCGAGCCGGTATGAAAGTATTTTGAAATGGTGTAAAAGAGCTGCGTGTAAGGCATTCGATGTAACCCGCCGTATTAATGCCCGAAGTGCGCGCTGTGCGGTTCGGCAGAGGTCATCGCATTCGTCGGCTAAAATGTTTTGATGTTCGAACAACTCACAGGTCTTCAATGAAGCGAGTCCTTATCGTCAAGGTCACTTCACTCGGCGATATCGTGCAGGCTTTGCCCGTCGTCGCCGATATCAAACGCGCGTTTCCCGGCGTTCAGGTGGATTGGGCCGCCGACGAAGCATTCGCCGAAGTAGTGCACTGGAGCGAGAACGTGGACCGCGTGCTATGCGCGCCGCTGCGCCGCTTCAAGAAGGCGCGCCGGTGGGCCGATTTCAAATCGATCTGGGCGTCGATCGCCGAACTGCGCGCCTACCGCTACGATTTCATCATCGACATTCAGGGCGTGTACAAAAGCGCGATCATCGCGTTTCTGGCGCGTTCGTCGCGGCGCATCGGCTATCAGGCTCCGGATCTCGGCGAACGCGGCGCCGCGTTCGCTTACACCGGGCGGTTCGGCCGGCGTCCGCAGTGCAATGCATGGCACGGCATGCGGATCAGTGCGGGCGAGGCGCTCGGCTACGAGATAGAAGGCCCGGCTGTGTTCAAACTGCGGCTGCCGGAGTCCACCGGGCTTCCGTTCGTCTCGAATGGCGCACCGGTCGCGGCGTTCTTTCACGCCACCTCGAAAGACGACAAGAAATGGCCGGTGACCCATTGGGTGGCGATCGGCCGCGAGTTGACGCAGCGCGGTTTTCAACTGGTGCTGCCGTGGGGCTCGGAAGGCGAGCGGATCGAAGCGGAGCAGATCGCGGCGCAGTTGCCGGGCGCGACCGTGCTGCCGAAAATGAGCGTGACCGAAATCGCGCAGATGATCGACGCGTGCGCCCTCGTGATCGGCACGGACACCGGCTTCGTCCATCTTGCGCACGCGCTGCAAAAGCGCACGGTGATGATCTTCGTGGCGACCCCGCCCGCGCATTACGGCATCGAATCGCCGTTCCGCTCCATCTCGATCGGTGACGGCCAGTCAGTGCCGTCCGTTAGCGCCGCGCTCGCGGCAATCGACTACGTTCACACCGAGCCGCATGACGTGGCCGTGCAACACGGTTCGGCCGCTGCCTGAGCGCCGGGTCTCTCCGTCTTTCTTGCGCAATCGTTTGCCCGAAAAGAAAAGAGGCGTGACGTGCAGTCCGCCCGATCAAACGGGCGCTGCCTCGTAACGCCTCCGAAAAACGCCCGCGTCGGGGAACAGCGGGCGGAGAGGAACCGCGGCGCCGCGCATTACACGCCTGTTAAATCTGTCGCTTTTCGTTGAGTACCTAATTGGCTTACTCGCGCATTTTTCGCGCGATGCAAAAGCAGCCTTGTCGCGTGCCTGATCGCATGCACGCTCGCCGGCATTTTCATTTGCACGGCGTATGCACCGCTAGCAAGGCTCGCGCCGGACCGGCACGTTCAAACAAGTATAGGTGGTGTTTTCCTCTGATATGAATTCGTCGTGGTCGCGCTTCGGATGCAGCCCGTGGCGCGCCTCGATCATGTAACACCGCCGTGATCTTCCCTTACAAATGGCAACGCTTGCGCGAGGCGCCGTCGTGTTCAATCGAGTCATTCGGGGTTTCGGCTCGAATGACTCTGACTCGATGGAGAACAATATGAAACGTTTAATCTTGAGCCTGATCGCAGGCACGCTGCTCGCAACGGCACTCGGTGGCTGCATCGTCGCACCGGCACCGGGCTATTACGGCGGTGGTGGGTACTACCACCACGGCGGCTATTACTACCGGTAACTACTCCGGTTAAGTGCCGCGGCGCCGAAGGAGGGCGCCGCGACATTCGTCCGCGTCAGGCCAGCAGCATTTCGAACGCGACTACGGCGGCGATGGCCGCCGCATTCGCAGCCAACGCTTCCACGACAATGCCTTTCCATGTCGCCGGTCGAAAGCGCAATGCAAGCAGCAGCGAACATAGCAGCGCCAGCGCAATGATCATGACGATATCCGCGTTGTGGAGATGAATGTTCATCCGTGCCTCCCTGCTCGCCATAGGGTTATTGGAGTCGAGTATAGGCATGTCAAAAAGACGCGCAAGGCAGGGAATTTACTCAGGAATGCTCGGCAAGCAGCGGGTGTAAAGCGGGGAGGGGGACTGTACCGCCGCGGCGCGAGAATCGCACGCCGCGGCGGCACTGGGAGAGCGGGGCGCCAATCCAGTCTGGCGCCTCACATTACATCAGCCGCGTGTCGCGCGTTTCGCGCATGCACAGCACGCCGATCATGCTGACGGCCGCGGCAATCGACACATACGCGCCGACCCAAGGCAAGCCGCCGCGCGCGGCCAGCATCTGGGCAATATACGGCGCCACGGACGCGCCGAGAATCCCGCCCAGGTTATACGCCACACCCGCGCCGGTATAGCGCACGTTGGTCGGAAACAGCTCAGGCAGCAGCGCGCCCATCGGCGCGAAGGTCACGCCCATCAGGAACAGTTCGATGACGAGGAACAGCAGCACCAGCGGCGTCTGTCCGCTGCCGAGCAGCGGCGCCATCGTGAAGCCCGACAGGATCGCCGCGATGATGCCGACGATCAGCACCGGCTTGCGCCCATAGCGGTCGGCGGCCCAGGCCGAGAGCGGCGTGGCGAGCGCCATGAACACCACGGCGATGCACAGCAGACCGAGGAACGTCGGCCGCGGAATATGCAGCACGGACACGCCGTACGACAGCGAAAACGTGGTGGCGTTGTAGAACAGCGTGTAGCAGACCACCATCGCGAGCGCGCCGAGGAGAGTGGGCAGCCAGTGTTGCGACAACAGCGTGGCGATCGGCACCTTGACGCGTTCCTTGCGGTCGATCGCCGCCTGGAACGCGGGCGTCTCGGCGATTTTCAGGCGCACGTACAAGCCGAGCGCGACCAGCACGGCGCTCACGAGGAACGGCACGCGCCAGCCCCAGCTGCGGAATTGCTCGTCGCTCAGGGACAGCGCCAGCGCGAAGAACAGGCCGTTGGAAGCCAGAAAACCGATCGACGGCCCGAGTTGCGGGAACATCCCGAACCAGCCGCGTTTGCCGGCCGGCGCATTCTCGGTGGCGAGCAGTGCCGCGCCGCCCCATTCGCCGCCGAGGCCGATGCCCTGGCCGAAACGCAGGATGCACAACAGGATCGGCGCCAGGCTGCCGATCGAATCGTAGCCCGGCACGAAGCCGATCAGCGTGGTGGACAGGCCCATCACCAGCAGCGACGCGACCAGCGTCGACTTCCGGCCGATCCGGTCGCCGAAGTGGCCGAACAGGAACGAGCCGATCGGCCGCGCGACGAAGGCGATGCCGAACGTGACGAAGGCCGACAAGGCCTGAGCCGTGGCCGAGCCGTGCGGGAAAAACACCGGCCCGATGACGAGCGCCGCGGCGGTCGCATAGACGTAAAAATCGTAGAACTCGATCGCGGTGCCGATAAAGCTCGCGAAGATGATCCGCGAACTCTTGTTCTGCCCGGCCGCATTGGGCTGGGCTGCGGAAATCGGCGAAGTGGACATGCAGGGTCTCCAAATGTCGTGATGCCGCGAGGCGGCCGGTTCGTGAGCCGGTTGTGCGCGTGTGGGCGGCGTCCTTGTTTAAGTTCGTGTGCCTTGCTCGCTTGGCGGCCGGTGGAACGGCTACGCGCGGCGCGGGCGACGAAGCAACAGCTTACAACGGCAGCCGGCGAAGTTCGCCCGCGCAAGCGGCCATACCAGGGCAATAACCAGGCGGGTTGCGTGACGCGTGCGACCAACAACGCAAGGCGGCGAATGCCGCGCGAGGCGCTGAACGTTGGCGATCAGGGCAAGCGCGCGCATCGCCCATCAAGCAGGCGGCGCTCGCGGATGGCGCAGCGGCGCTGCAATCGGGCTCTTGCCGCGCCGGCGGGTGAGCGGGCGGCGTGAGCCATGCCGGAAGGCTCCGGCGCGGGGAATCGGAAAATTATAGCGAGCACGGCTGTGGCGCAGCAAGGCGGCCGGGTTCGCCGCTTGCCTCGGGCGAGGCGAGCGCGCGTTCAATCGATGTTTTGCGCCTGCGGTAAGGCGAGCTCGCGGAGCTGGAATTTGCCGTCGTCGTTGAAGAGCCAGTCTTCGAACAGCTCCAGCTGGCCACGGCCGTTCAGCAATCTGCCGGGCGGTTGCGGCAGCGGCGCGGCACGGCGCAAGGTGGCGAGCGCGGTGCTTTCGGCTTCGTCGTCGCCGTTAGTGCGGTACACCGACGACTCCACTACGCGCCCGTTACGATCCACCGTGAACGACACCACCACCAGCGAGCGCAGCATGGCTTGCGGCGTGCCGCGCAACACATAAGACGGATTGCGTTCGATGATGCGTCGGGCCACCGCATCGCGGTACTGGTCGAGCGCCGCGCTGTTGATGGCGGCCGCGGGCGTCGAGACGACCGGACGCGGCGGCGGCGTGATCGTGCAGCCGGCTACGGCGATGCCCAGCGCCACGGCGAGCAGCATGCCGCGCATGGGAGCCGGCCGGACACGCAGGCCTGACGCACGGCGTGCGGTGAGGCAGAGAAGGTGACGTGTGCGCTTGAGCATCGTCGGAGAAAACACGGGACAGGGTCTAACTCGATGGTAGTCAAAAAGCGCCAGGAAGCAATTGGCGTTCGCCCGTGGTTTGTGGCTTGACCCTTGTAATAGGCTGAAATATGGCCGGATTGGTGTGCGGCCGAAACACGCCTACACTTTGATGGCCTCTTACGAGAGGCATCGGTGGAAGTCTTTCATTTTGCCCGCTTCGTGCGGGCTTTTTCTTTTGCGCAGCGCGTTCCATGCGAGCCGCTGCGGCGCAAAAAACAAAAGGCGAACCCGATAACGAGTTCGCCTTTCTGTTTGCAAGGCTGCGAGGCCGCAAACACCAAGCAAGCCAGGCGCACGCGATGAGCTTGCAATGCCACCTCATCGCACGCCGCCCCCTTACTTCAACGCTTCGCGTGCCGCCTTCACCGCGGCGAGCACCTGCTCCGGCGCCGTGCCGCCCGGATGGTTGCGGCTCGCCACCGAGCCTTCCAGCGTCAGATACGAGAACACGTCCTCGCCGATCAGATGCGCGACGTTCGGCAGTTCCGTGCGCATTTCTGCGAGCGTCAGATCCGCCAGATCGCAGCCGCGATCCGCGCACACGCGCACGGCGAGCGCCACTGCTTCGTGCGCGTCGCGGAACGGCAGACCGCGCTTGACGAGGTAGTCGGCCAGATCCGTTGCCGTGGAGAAGCCTTGCAACGCAGCATCGCGCATGGCTTGCGGCTTCACCGAAATACCGGTGACCATTTCAGCGAAGATGCGCAGCGTATCCGCAACCGTATCGACGGTATCGAACAGCGGCTCCTTGTCCTCCTGATTGTCTTTGTTGTACGCGAGCGGCTGGCCTTTCATCAGCGTGAGCAGCGCGATCAGATGGCCGTTCACACGGCCGGTCTTGCCGCGCGCGAGTTCGGGCACGTCCGGGTTCTTCTTCTGCGGCATGATCGACGAGCCGGTGCAGAAGCGGTCGGCCAGATCGATAAAGCCGACGCGCGGGCTCATCCACAACACGAGTTCTTCGGAGAAGCGCGAGATGTGCGTCATGACGAGTGCCGACGCCGCCGTGAATTCGATCGCGAAGTCGCGGTCGGACACCGCGTCCAGCGAGTTTGCGCAGATGCCGTCGAAGCCCAGCGTCTTCGCCACCGCGTAGCGGTCGATCGGATAGCTGGTGCCGGCGAGCGCGGCCGCGCCGAGCGGCAGACGGTTCACGCGCTTGCGGCAGTCGATCATGCGCTCGGCGTCGCGCGAAAACATTTCGACGTAAGCCAGCAGGTGATGGCCGAACGTGACCGGCTGCGCCACTTGCAGGTGCGTAAAGCCCGGCATGATGGTCGAGGCGTTCTTCTCCGCCATGTCGAGCAGGGCCGTGCGCAGTTCCGTAAGCAAGCCGCCGATCCGGTCGATCTCGCCGCGCAGCCACAAGCGGATATCCGTTGCGACCTGGTCGTTGCGCGAGCGGCCGGTGTGCAGGCGCTTGCCGGCGTCGCCGATCAGCGCGGTCAGGCGCGCTTCGATATTCAGGTGGACGTCTTCCAGATCGAGTTGCCACTCGAACTCCCCGCGCTCGATTTCACCCTTGATCTGCGCCATGCCGCGTTGGATCGCGGCGAGGTCGTCGGCGGCGATGATCTTCTGCGCGGCCAGCATGGAGGCGTGCGCGAGCGACCCTTCGATATCGACGAGCGCCAGACGCTTGTCGAAGAAAACCGACGACGTGTAGCGTTTGACGAGCTCCGACATCGGCTCCGAGAAGCGAGCCGACCAGGCTTCGCCTTTTTTGTGCAGTTGGGACGTCATGGTGTTGGGCAGTTAAGCGGCAGTTGAGCGAGCGGTGGGGAGGCTGACGACGCGCATGCACATACCGTGCAAAAGCAGCCGCCGAAGCGAAGAAAGACAGGGATTTTAACACCGGCGGGGAGGCTTGAAGCCGCGGTGCGCCATATGGTGGTGTCCAGAGGACGGCCCACAGCGGTCTGAGCGCGCGAGGTGAGGCGGCGTTGCCGCGTCCGGGAGGTCGGGCCAGGCGGGTTCGTGTGACGTGTTGCCGAGTCGCTGCGCGGCGCGCCCGCTGGCCACGGGCACGGCAACGCAAAAGCGGCTTTCCCTGGGGACGCGCTAACCGCCCCTGACCACCCATTCATCGCCTACTCGCGCACCAGCACAACCAGCTTCAAATCCTCGCGATGCGCGGGTTTGAACGTGATCTGGTCGTACACGATGCGGCCCTCGCGCGGATGGTTGAATTCGCGCCGTCCGCCTTCGCGGCCGCCCACGTCCTGCGACGCCCAGAAGCGCGCGAACGCGTCGCTCGCCGTAGTGAGCGAGTCGATCAGCGCGCGTGTGGGCGCGTCGTTCAGATGGCGGATCGAGTCGGCGCGGAATTCGGCGGCGAGCCGCCGCGCGCGCGTTTCCCAATCGACGATCAGCTCACGCGCGGCTGGCTCGGTAAACGTGTAGCGCAGCAGATTGCGGTCGTGCGCGCCGTCCAGCCAGCCGACGAACAGGTCGGCGGCACGCGCGTTCCACGCCAGCGCATTCCACTGGCGGTCGAGCACGTAAGCCGGCGCGTTCACGAGTTGCACGGTTTCCAGCAGGGTGGCGGGCGCGTCGGCGGCGGCCGGGTCGGGCTCCGCCGGGTCGCGCTGGGCGGCCAGCTCGAACAGATAGGCCCGCTCCGCGCGCGACAGCTGCAACGCGACCGCGATGCGCGCGAGCGCCTCGGCGGACGCGGAAACCGGGCGCCCCTGTTCGATCCACGTGTACCAGGTCGGACTCACGCCGCACAGTTGCGCGACTTCCTCGCGCCGCAATCCGGGCGTGCGGCGGCGCGGACCGGGCGGCAGGCCGACCGCTTGCGGCGAAAGCCGTTCGCGGTGAGCGCGGATGAAGTCGCCGAGCGCGCGGGCCGGGGTGGCGTCGAGCGGCGGCGGGTGGTCGGCGGAAGACGGCGTGGTCATTCTGAGCGGGCGGTGGGTGATGGGGCGACGAAGCGCAGGCAGGTAATAGAGATACCAGAATAATTGCTTAACTTGTACTGGTACACGGCGGGCTCTATTGTAGCGGCTCGTAGCGGCTGAAAGGGCACGACGTCCGCCAGCGCTACCCGACACACCTAACCGGAGCCTCCCATGAAGCATCACGATCAGGTCGCCGACGCCTTCGGCTCGACCGCCGCCGCCTATTTGACGAGCCCGACGCATGCCGCCGGCGCCGATCTGCGGACGCTGGCCGAAGCGATCGCGGCGACGCCGATTGCGACGGTGCTCGATATGGGGTGCGGCGCGGGTCACGCGAGTTTCGCAGTCGCGCCGCACGCGAAAGAGGTGGTGGCCTACGACATCGCGCCGCAAATGCTGGCGACCGTGGAAGGCGCAGCGAAGGAGCGTGGTCTCGCCAACATTCGCACGCAACAGGGCGCGGCCGAAGTGCTGCCGTTCTCCGACCATTCATTCGATTGGGTCATCAGCCGGATGAGCGCGCATCACTGGCACGACGTGCCGCTCGCGCTCGCCGAAGTGCGGCGCGTGCTGAAGCCGGGCGGCAAAGTGTTGTTCATCGATATTGCCGGCAGCGATCATCCGCTGCTCGACACGCATATCCAGGCCATCGAGTTGTTGCGCGATGCCTCGCATAGCCGCGATTACCGCGCCGACGAGTGGCTCGCATTGTTCGCGGCGGCTGGGTTCAAAGCCGCGATTCACGAGCGTTGGCGCATCGATATCGAGTTCAGCTCGTGGGTGGCGCGCATGCGCACGCCGGAACCGCGCGTGGTGGCGATTCGTTCGATGTGGGCGTCCGCGCCGGATGAAGTCCGTCAATATTTCGACGTGCAGGAAGACGGCTCGTTCAAGCTCGACGCGTTGATGATCGAAGCGGCTTGAGGTGTGTCCTGACAACGTTAAGTCAAGTGATGCGTTCAACCGAACATCCCAAAATAAGTGCACGGAAACGCCGTGATATGCTCTGGATTGCTTAGCAATTTGGAGCTGTCGCCATGCTGAAACGAACCGTTAGCACCGCCTTTGTTGGCCTTTCCGTGGCAACGTTGTCGCCGTGCACCGTGGCTGAAACCAATCAGGAATTCTATAGCCGTAATGGCACGACACTGCCGCGCGCGATTGCCTCTTATCCCGGTGGCGTGCCGTATGGTGTTTCCTCGGATCCGCGGCACGCGCAGTACGGTTTCAGACCGCCCGGCATTACAGAGGGGAGTTCGGCGGTGACGTCGGCGCAGGAAGCGCGCGGGAACTTCGAGCGGCGATTTGCGGCGGACCTGGAGGCATACGACCAGGCAAGGCGCACGCGTGACAACCCCGAAATCAGGTTCAATATTGCGCCACGAGAAATGCCGAAGCCGGTCACGGCGAAATAATCCGCGACCGGCTTCAATTTCGGCCCAACCCTGGCGTGCAGCGGCTTAACCTGTATTACGCAAGCCCGCCGCAATCCCATTGATGCTCAAATGAATCCCGCGCCGCACGCGCGCATTGGTGTCGCCCGCGCGGTGACGCTTGAGCAACTCCACCTGCAAGTGATTCAGCGGATCGAGATACGGGAAGCGATTCTTGATCGAACGTGCGAGCAGCGGGTTCTCAGCAAGCCGCTCGCTCTTGCCCGTAATCTCCGACAGCACCTTCGACGTGCGCTCCCATTCCGCGACGATCCGCTCGAACACGTGCTTACGCAGCTTCTTGTCGGACACGAGCGCGGCGTAGCGCGAAGCGACCGCGAGGTCGGTCTTGGCCAGCACCATGTCCATGTTCGACAGCAGGTTCGCGAAGAACGGCCACGTCTTGTGCATTTTTTTCAGCAGCGCGAGACGGCTCTTGCGTTCGGCGTCGCTCGGCGCGCTGTCCAGATGCGCGGCCACCGCGCTGCCGAATCCGTACCAGCCGGTCAGCAGCAAACGGCATTGGCCCCACGAGAAACCCCATGGAATCGCGCGCAGATCTTCGATCTTGCGTTGCTTCGGATCCTGCAGTTTGCGCGAAGCCGGACGGCTGCCGATGTTCAATTCGGCGATCTCCGCAATTGGCGTCGACTCGAAGAAATACTCCTTGAAGCCGGGCGTTTCATAGACCAGCGCGCGATACGACGCCATTGCCGCGTCGGACAACTGCTGCATCGTTTCTTCGAACGCGGGCAGTTGCGCTGGGGCGATGCCGTGCGGCAGCAACGACGCTTCGAGCGTCGCGGCGACCACCGTTTCCAGATTGCGCCGGCCGATTTCCGGATTGCCGAACTTGCTCGCAATCACTTCGCCTTGCTCGGTCAAGCGGATCTGGCCGTCCACGGTGCCCGGCGGCTGCGACAGAATCGCCTGATAGGTCGGACCGCCGCCACGGCCGACCGTGCCTCCGCGTCCATGAAACAGACGCAGCGTCACGCCGCGTTCGTTGAACAGCGACACCAGCGCCAGTTCGGCGCGGTACAACTCCCAGTTCGACGTGAGGAAGCCGCCGTCCTTGTTGCTGTCCGAATAGCCGAGCATGACTTCCTGCTCGTTGCCCTGGTGTTCGATCAGCGCGTCCACGCCCGGCAGCGCAATCAGATCGCGCATGATGTGCGGCGCATTGCGCAAGTCGGGAATCGTCTCGAACAGCGGAATCACCATCAGGCCCGCTTGAGCCGGATCGTTCGCATTGCCGAGGCAACCGCGCAGCAAGCCGGTTTCCTTTTGCAGCAACATCACTTCGACCAGATCGCTCACGGTCTCCGTGTGCGAGATGATGTAGTTGCGCACCGCGCGCGCGCCGAACTTCTCGCGCGTGACGCGGGCTTCTTCGAGCACGCCGAGCTCGCTCTTCACGAGGTCCGAATACTCCGCGAACGGCAGACGCAACGGACGCGGCTGCGCCAGTTCCGAGAGCAGCACGTTGAGCTTGTCCGTTTCGGGGAGCTCCGCATAGTTTTCTTCGACGCCTGCACGCCTGAGCAGTTCGGTGATCACCGCCTCGTGAATGTCCGAGCTCTGGCGCAAGTCGATGCTCGCCAGGTGGAAGCCGAACACTTCGGCGGCACGTGCGAGCGGCGACAGACGCGGTGCGGCGAGCGGCGCGCCGTGATGCTCGGCGAGCGAATCGATTAGCACGTGCAGGTCGCGCACGAATTCGGCGGAGTCGGCATACGGCTTGGCGCGCACCGGCGCCGCGCCGCGGCCCGCGCTGCGCACCGGCACGCTGCCTTCGCCGAGGCGTACGCGCGCGCTTGCCGCGAGCCGCGTGTACATGCCGATCAACGCGCGGCGATACGGCTCGTCCGTGCGATGCGGCGACTGGTCGGGCGAAGCGGCCGCCAGTTCCTTCAAGGCGTCGCTGGCACCGGCCAGCAGGTTCGACACCGACAACTCGGCGCCGAGCTTGTGCACCTGCTCCATGTAATGCTCGAAGATCACCGCGGCCTGACGGGTGATAGCGTTCTCGAGGGTTTCGGCCGTGACATTCGGATTGCCGTCGCGGTCGCCGCCGATCCAGCTGCCCATCTGGAAGAACGGCGGCAGGCGTGCTTCGAGGCCGTGCTCGGCGAGCGCTTCTTCGATATCGGCGTAGAGCGCCGGGATTTCTTCGAGGAAGGTGGCGCGGTAGTACGACAGCGCGTTTTCGATTTCGTCGGCCACGCTGAGACGCGAATCGCGCAGCATGCGCGTTTGCCACAGCGACGTGACGCGGGCGCGCAGCATCGCTTCGTTGTGCGCGCGTTCGCGGTCGGTCAACGGCTGGTCGCGTTCCGCGAGCAGGCGCGCGACGTCGTGCTGCGCGTCGAGAATGCTCTTGCGCTGGACTTCGGTCGGGTGGGCGGTGAGCACGGGCACGATCAGCGCGTTGTTGAAGAACTGCTGCAGGACCGGCGTGGCGGCGGCGCCCGCTTCGACGAGCCGTTCGAGCGAATGGGCAATCGTGCCCGGTTGCGAGGTCGAGCCGGCCAGTTCGTGAATCCGGTGACGGCGATTGCGGTGGCGGTCTTCCGCAATGTTCGCGAGATGCGAAAAATAGCTGAAGGCGCGCACCACGCTGACCGTCTGTTCCGGGCTCAGCGAGCGCAGTTTCTTGTCGAGCGTCTGCGCGGCGGCGCTATCGTCTTCGCGGCGAAAGCGCACGGCCGTCTGACGGATCGTTTCGACCACGTCGAACACCGCGTCGCCTTCCTGCTCGCGCAGCACGTCGCCGAGCAGGCGTCCCAGATAACGGATGTCCTGGAACAGCGGATGGTCCTTGTCCTCGCGCGTGCGGCCATTGGCTTTCGGCGCGGGCGCTTGCGCCGATGCGGCCTGCAGCGCGGACGCGTTCGCCGCCTGCGGTGCGGCGGCAACGATCTTGATCTTCGAGGAGCCGGCCTTGGCCGGTTTTTGCGCCTGGGCCGTGGCTGTGGCTTGCGTCGTCTTATCCGATTTGACTGCCTTCACAGCCTTGTCCGTCTTGACGGGCGTGGAGGTTTTGGCGGCCTTGCCGGCTTTGGCGGCATGAGCAGCCTGAGCGGGTTTGCCGGTGCGTTTGGCCGATGTCGGCACAGCAGCGGCCGTGGCGGAGGCGGCGGGCTTGGCGGCGTCGGCCGCTTGAGCGTTGGGCGATGCAGTGTTGCGGCGGGCAGGGCGCGCCGGTCCGGAAGACGTCACGATGGGTTTCCTCAGGGAAGCCAGGGTCTGTTGAGTGATGAACTGCTACTGCGGGACTGCACTATGAACTGCAACGTGAACAGCAAAGTGAACTGCGCGAAACGGTATGCGCCGATGGCGATACGCCTGAGAGAGACTGCGCGCCTTCATGGTGCCGTGCGTTTGCACGACGCGCACCTGAGGCGCTTGCGGCACATTGCACCGCATCGCATCATCCCGCATGCCGCAGCCCGGTGCGCGAACGACCGTGCGTGGACAGGCAGGGATGGGGCCGGCACGCGCCGCGCGAAGCCCGTCTCCTCCATCGATACCGCTTCAGCACGGCACCCCGCCGCGTCTTGAGACGCAAGGGCGCGTGCTAACATTGATTGTTATTACATCCCGTCATTCGATCAGCAAGCTAATGAACACCGAGACGTTTTCCACGCCACCCCACACGCTTGTGATTGCGTCGCGAGAGAGCCGCCTGGCCATGTGGCAAGCGGAGCATGTGCGATGTGCGCTGCACAAATTATATCCATCTTGTGACGTAAAAATCTTCGGAATGACAACACGTGGCGATCAAATTCTCGATCGCACTTTGTCGAAGGTCGGCGGCAAGGGTCTCTTCGTCAAGGAACTGGAAGCCGCGCTTGCCGATGGCCGCGCCGATCTCGCCGTGCATTCGCTCAAAGACGTGCCGATGGCATTGCCCGAAGGCTTTGCGCTATCCACCATCATGGAACGCGAAGATCCGCGCGACGCGCTGGTCTCCAATACGTACGACTCGCTTGCCGCGTTGCCGGAAGGCGCTGTGGTCGGCACCTCCAGCCTGCGCCGCGAAGCCATGCTGCGCATGCGCTATCCGCATCTCGAAGTGCGGCCTTTGCGCGGCAATCTGGACACGCGCCTCGCCAAGCTCGATCGCGGCGATTACGCGGCGATCATTCTGGCGGCGGCCGGTCTGAAGCGCCTGGGTCTCGGCGAGCGTATCCGCGCGTTGCTCGATCCCGAAGACAGCCTGCCCGCAGCGGGGCAAGGCGCGCTCGGCATCGAGATTCGCGCCGACCGTGCGGACCTCGCGGCATGGCTCGCGCCGCTGCATCACGAGCATACGGCCGCCGCCGTCGAAGCGGAGCGCATGGTCTCGCGCGCGCTCGGCGGCAGTTGCGAAGTGCCGCTCGCCGCCTATGCCACATGGCATGACGGCGCGCTGCATCTGCGCGGCATCGTGGCGACGCCGGACGGCCAGCGGGTGCTGAGCGCGCAGGCGTCGGCGCCCGCAACCAGCGTCGAGCAGGCTATCGCGCTCGGCCAGGAAGTCGCGAGCGCGCTGGAACAGCAAGGCGCGATGGAGATCGTTCGCGCACTCGGCACCGCCAACGGTGCGGCTGCGGCGGACAGCGCGGTGACCGGCGAGTGATGGCGGCCGATATCCCCGGCAACGCATCCCCATCCGTCGACAAGGCGGCGTTCACGGTCGTGATTACGCGACCGGCCGGTCAGTCAAACGAACTGATCGCACGACTCGCCGCCGCAGGCATCGCCACGCTCGACTTTCCGCTGATCGACGTCGCGCCCGTCACGGACGAGGCTCCATTGCGCGCGGCGTTGAGTTCGCTCGAACGCTATGCGCTCGTCGTGTTCGTGTCGCCGAATGCCGTCGATTACGCCTTCGCCCGCAGCGATACGATCTGGCCGCATGCGCTGCCGATCGGCGTGGTCGGGCCGGGTAGCGTGCAGGCGCTGGCGCGTCACGGCGTGACCTCGCCGGCATACAACGTGATCAGCCCGCCGTCCGGCACCGACGAAGAAACCGCGCGCTTCGATTCCGAAGGCCTCTTCGCGGCGATCGACACGGCGCTCGGAGCGACGAACCTGGAAGGCAAGCGGGTGCTGATCGTGCGCGGCGACGGCGGCCGCGAGTGGCTGGCCGAGCGTCTGCGCGAAGCCGGCGCCGAAGTCGAGACCGTCGCGGCGTACCGGCGCCTCGTGCCGGAACCGTCGATAGGCGGCTGGGCGCGTGTGCACGAATTGCTCGCGGGCGTGCCGCACGCGTGGCTGCTCACCAGTTCCGAAGGCGTGCGCAATCTGCACGAACTGGCGCAAGACCACCTCACCGCCGACGAAATCTCTCAACTCAAACGCGCCGCGCTCGTCACGCCGCATCCCCGGATCGCGCAGACCGCGCGGGCATTGGGTTTTGATAGCATTACGGTGTCCGGCGCGGGCGACGAGCGCATTGTCCGCACCCTGCTTGCCGCCGTCCCGACCGTAGTTCAACCGGCACCGTCCAACCCGGCTCATTCACCGGCTAAATCACGCATGACTGAAACGAACGCATCCACGAACGCTTCACCCCAGCCTGCCGCGACCACTGCGTTGCCGCCGAATCCACCCTTCACGCCCTACGAAGCGCAAAAGCGCCATAGCGCGAGCGGACCGCTGCTGTGGTTTGTCGTCGTGATCATTGCTTGTGCTGCGGGCGTGGGCGGCTATGCGCTCAATCGCAAGGTGGAGCGCACCGAGCAGCAACTGGTGCAGCGCCAGCAGGCCAACGACACGCAGACCAACGAGCTGCGCATCAAGACGGAGCAGGCGCTCGCCACCGTGCATCAGTCGGACTCGCAGGTCGCGCAACTCGAAGGCAAGCTCGCCGATGCGCAAACCGCGCAGCAGGCGTTGCAACAGCAATACGCGGATCTTGCGCGCAATCGCGACGACTGGACGCTCGCCGAAGTCGGCCAGATGCTCTCCGCCGCCAGCCAGCAGTTGCAGCTCACCGGCAATACGCAGCTCGCGCTGTTCGCGCTGCAAAGCGCCGACACGCGCCTCGCCGCGTCGGACAGCCCGCAGGCGATCGCAGTGCGCAAGGCTATCGCGCAGGACATCGACAAATTGAAAGCCGCGCCTTCCACCGACCTCACGGGCATGGCCATCAAGCTCGACAACGCGATTGACCAGGTGGACGACCTGCCGCTCTCGGGCGAAGCCCCGATCGCCCATGCCACGCCGCACGCCGCGACGTGGGCCGATACGGCCAAGGTGGCCGCGGCCACCGGCGAGCCGCGTTGGAAGGTGTGGTGGCGCGAGGTGAGCACCGGCATCGGCCAGCAGTTGACGAGCCTCGTGCAGGTGCGCCGTATCGACAATGCCGACGCGATGCTGGTCACGCCCGATCAGGGCTACTTCGTGCGCGAGAATCTCAAGCTGCGCTTGCTGTCCGCGCGTCTTGCCTTGCTCTCGCGCAACGAGACCACGCTGAAGTCCGACCTGCTGGCGGCACAGAATGCGCTCACGCGTTACTTCGACAACTCGTCGAAGAAAACGCAGACCGTGAGCGATCTCGTCAAGCAGGTGCAGGCGGGCTCGGCCGCGGTTGAGCTGCCGAATCTGAACACGAGCCTGCAGGCCGTCAATCAATACCGGAGCCGGGGTTAATCATGGCGATCCGGGGACTTCTATGGCTCGCGTTGCTGTTCGTCATCGCGGTGGTGCTGGCGGTGGTGGGACGCTTCGACATGGGCCAGGTGCTGTTGATCTATCCGCCGTACCGCGTGGACATGTCGTTGAATCTGTTCGTGGTCGGGCTGGTGGTGCTGTTCATTCTGCTATACGCGCTGCTGCGCATCTTCCGCAATATCTGGCGCATGCCGCAACGCGTGGCCGCGTATCGCGCGCGTTCGCGTGTCGCGAAAGCGCATGCCGCGCTGCGTGATGCGATCGGCAACCTGTATGCGGGGCGTTTTTCGCGCGCGGAAAAGGCGGCCAAAGACGCGCTCGCGAATGGCGACAACAAGGGCGCGGCCGGTTTGATCGCCGCCACCGCCGCGCACCGCATGCATGAATATGCGCGACGCGACGAATGGCTCGCGCAGATCAAGGAAGCCGACTGGCAGGACGCTCGCCTGATGGCCACCGCCGACATGCGCGCGGATGGCCGCGACGCGGACGGCGCGCTGACCGCGCTGACCGAAATGCAGTCGCAGGGCGCGCGGCGGATTCACGCGCAGCAGATCACGTTGCGCGCGCAACAGCAGTTGAAGAACTGGGGCGAGGTGCTCAAGCTCGTCAAGACGCTGGAAAAACGCGAAGCGATTCATCCGGCCGTGGCGGTGCGCTTGCGTCAGATCGCGGCGGAAAACCTGTTGCGTGACCGGCGCCACAATGCCGACGCGCTGCTGGAGTTGTGGAATTCGCTGTCGGCCACCGAACGCCATTCGCCGCGTCTCGCGGATCTCGCCGCCGAGTTGCTGGTGGCGCTGAACCGTCCGCAGGAAGCGCGCAAGATCGTCGAGGAAGCGCTGGCGCAAAACTGGGACGCGCGTTTGCTGCGCCGCTATCCGGATACGGCGGGCGGCGACGCGTTGCCGCTGATTCAGAAGGCCGAAGCGTGGCAGAAGGATCGTCCGGAAGATGCGGACCTGATGTTCGCGCTGGGCCGCTTGTGCCTGCATCAGCAACTGTGGGGCAAGGCGCAATCGTTCCTCGAACGCGCGCTGAAACTCGCGGACAACGAGACGCTGAAGATTCGCTCGCATCGCGCGTTGGCGCGTTTGCATGAACAGCTCGGCGATACGGAGAAGGCGAGCCAGCATTATCGCGAGAGTGCGTTGGCGATGAATATTGTTTGAGGGTTTTTGGGGCGGCGTATCTGTTCTTGGTGCGCTGCTTTGAGAGGTTGAGACGGCTGGTTTTTTAGTTCGTGAGTTGATGTGTTGATGGCCGCAGCGGATGCTGCGGCCATTTGTTTATGTGCCGGCGGTTGGCTGTTATGCGAGGCTCGGTTTGATCGCTTGGTGCGGTCTTAGTGCGGCGCGGTGGATGGCTGTTCCACGGTAGTGGACGGCGATTCGATCGTGCTTTGCGTGGATGGCTTTTTGCGGGGCGACGCTTTTGTTGCTTCGATCGACGCCTCCGCTCGCTGCGACGCTTTAGTCAGCAAGTTCGTCGCATGCTGCGCCGTGAGGCGGCTGCGCGCGACGCCCTTCGCGTCGAGTGCAATCACCTGGAACAACTCGCGGTCGTATTCGAGATCCTGCTGATACTGCTCGGCCGTGTCCACCAGCAATTCAAGCAGCGTCTGACGACGCTTTCTTTCGTCGTGGGTAATCGCAGGATTTCTAGCTATCGATGACGCAAGGGTAATCAACGTGTCCAGTTGACCCAACTGCCGGTCGCATAAATCGAACGCGGAAAGGGCAAGCTTTTCGTACTGGAGGGCGTCGACTGGGGGACGCGAAGCAGGTTGAGTTTTGACGGGCCTGGTCATGGTGCGATCTCCTGGTTGGTGGGGTGGATCGCCCGGACACGCTTCTTTGGGGGGAGGGGTGAGCGGGCACGAAGTGAGGTTAATGGAATGGACGCCCCCTCTCCTGCGGTACGGATATGCCAAAGTAAGGGTCTCAAACGTTAGCGCGAAGGAGAGCATCATGAAGATCGCGACCATTGGCCTTGACCTTGCCAAGAACGTTT